>NZ_DASVFL010000134.1:0-63798 GCF_036380075.1 Lentzea sp.
CGGTACGAATTGGCCCGGTGGAGTGGCGAAGCCGGGGACGCGGCCGAGGCCGTGGCAGCGTGCGAGGACGTGCTGACCGACCAGTCGAGGGTGCTGGGACCCGATCACCCAAGCACCCTGGCCACTCGTGCCGGTCTGGCCAGTTTGCTGGGAAAGGCTCGCGGGCCTGCGCACGCCGTGGCCGAGTACGACGCGGTGCTGGCCGATCAACTTCGTGTGCTCGGGCCCGACCATCCCAGTACGGCGACGGTTCACCGGGAGCTCGTGCGCTGGCGCGATAGGTTGTCGCGTTGAGCGCCCAGACAGGAGAAAGACGTAGAACAGGCTATGGCCGTGGATCGCTTACTCCGCGCCGGCCCTTCCTCCTCGGCCGTGTCTTGTGCATCGACGGGCATCCTGTCGGATGCGAACAACTTGCTGCGACCCTTCTTGCGGCCTTTCATGTCATGTCTGTCGGCACCCATGTGGTTGGCCTCGCGGTCACCGCCTACTCCGACTATCCCGTCCTCTCGGCCCTGACCTAACTGAACCGCCGGTCTTGGCAACGTACTCGCGATCGACGTCAACGGGTCCGCGAACATGGTCCTTGGTGTGCTGTTCGCCACCGAGACGACTCCGCGCGGGTTGGTCGGCCTCGTCATGCACGCCTGGCGAGCGACAGCCACACCATGGCGCTGCCGGTCTTCGCTCTGTGGAACCACGCCGCGCGCTACGAGCGCGAGGAAGTGTCGAGCGCGGCAATACGTCCGTCAACGAACTTGAATGGAGTAGTGCTGACCGCAGGAGTTATGTTTCCACGTGTCAGAGCGGCTTTGACTACAAGGCGATCCACTCCGTCTTCACCGTCACGGCGTCGAGGGCGTCCGGCAGCGGTGTCACGCCCAGGCCGGGACCGGTCGGCACGGCCAGGTGGCCGTCGTCCAGCACGAACGGCTCGGTCACGTCCATCGCGTAGTAGCGGTCGGACGCCGAGGTGTCGCCCGGCAACGTGCAGCCCGGCAGCGCCGCCAGCGCCACGTTCGCCGCCCGGCCGATGCCCGTCTCGAGCATCCCGCCGCACCACACCGCGATGCCGTGCGCCGCGCACACGTCGTGGATGCGCCGCGCCTCCAGGTAGCCGCCGACGCGGCCCGGCTTGATGTTCACGATCTGGCAGGCGCCGAGCGTGATCGCGTCCGCGGCCGACTTGGCCGAGGTGATCGACTCGTCCAGGCAGATCGGCGTGCGCACGACCTTCGCCAGCTCGGCGTGGGCGAGGATCTCCTCCTCGTCCAGCGGCTGCTCGATCAGCAGCAGGTCGAACGGGTCGAGCCGGGCCAGGTGCCGGGCGTCGCCGAGGGTGTAGGCGGTGTTGGCGTCGACCTGCAGCAGCACGTCGTCGCCGAACTGCTCGCGCACCGCGCGCACCGGCTCGACGTCCCAGCCGGGCTCGATCTTGAGCTTGATCCGGACGTAGCCCTCGGCGAGGTAGCCGCCGACGGCGTCGAGCAGCTCCGGGATCGAGTTCATGATCCCGACCGACACCCCGCACGGCACGCGGTCGCGCGTCGCGCCGAGCTCGCGGCCGAACGACACGCCGCGGGTGCGCAGCTCGGCGTCCAGCACCGCCATCTCCAGCGCGCCCTTGGCCATCCGGTGCCCGCGGAACCTGCTCAGCCGCGGCGCGACGGACACGCCGTCGACGTCCCCGGACAGCGCCGGCACGAGGAACCGCCGCAGCACGTCCGCGCAGCCCTCCAGGTACTCCGACGAGTACACCGGGTCGGCCATCGCGACGCACTCGCCCCAGCCCTCCGCCGAGTCCGCCACGGCGCGGAGCAGCAGCAGCTGGCGCGTGGTCTGCGTGCCGAACGACGTGCGGAACGGGGACTTCAGCGGCATCTCGATCCAGCGGATCTCCACCCCGTCGAGCTTCACGGCTGTTCCTCCCTCTCCACGACGTACCAGCCGGACCTGTCGAACCCGGTGACGCGGGCGCCCGCGGCGAGCAGCTCGCCCAGGACGTCGCGCACGGCGTAGCGCCATTCGGTGGCCGCGGCCGGGTTCGTGGCCCGCAGCGCCTCGATGTCCGGCGGCACCGCGACGAGCACCGTGCCCGCCGACCCGGTGCCCCGCAGCGGCAGGCCGTCCTCGGAGATCCCGAGGCCGATCACGCCCGTGGCGGTGGTGGCGCGCGGGTGGCCCTCGCACGCCTCGGCGACCTCCGGCGAGGAGATCCGCCACCGGATCAGCAGCCGGTCGGTCTCGCCGCCGCCGTTGATGTCGTCGTCCATGTGCCCGTAGAAGTCCGGCAGGTACTCGGTCGCGTCCGCGGCGAGCTTGCCCAGGTTGAAGTAGGCGTTGCGGCGCACCAGCGGGTCGAACGTCCAGGTGATCTCGGTGAGCCCGCGTTCCAGGGCCCACGCCCGCTGGTCGAGCTTCATCGCGTAGCCGACGTTGCGGCCGCGCATCCCGGCCGCCACGCCCGCGATGTGGCTGTGCAATGCCCCCGCGGCCGGCGGCGAGCAGAAGCCGATGCACGCGCCGACCAGCTCGTCGCCGTCGAACGCGCCGCCGACGTAGCTGCCGGCCTTGGCCATCGCCCGCAGCAGCTCCGCGTTGACCGGCGGAGTGCCGCCGTCGCCGGTCGGCCGCCAGATCGACTCGTACAACCGTTGCGTCGCCAGCAGTTCCGCGTACTCGGTGAGCTGGCGCACCACCACGTTCTGCGCCACCAACGTCATGTCAGCTCCTTCACGAGCGCCGCGAGAAGCGCGGTGCGCGGTGCCAGCTCCGACACCAGCACGTGCTCGTTCTCGGCGTGCGCCCCACCGCCCACCGCGCCGAGTCCGTCGAGCGTCGCGACGCCCACCCCCGCGGTGAAGTTGCCGTCCGACGCGCCGCCGACCGCGGCCTGCGCGAGCTCGAAGTCCGCCAGCCGCGAGGCCAGGCCGAACAGCCCGGAGGACGCCGAGAGCTCCATCGGAGCGCGGTTCGGGCCACCGGTCACCTCGATCTTCGAGGAGTCCAGCACCGGTTCCAGCGCCCGCATCGCCCGGTCCACGCGCAGCTGCTCCGCGAGGTTGCGCACGCGCACGTCCACCATGAACTTCCCCTGTGCGGGAACGGTGTTCGTCGTCGTACCGGCGGACAGCACCGTCGGGACCACGGTCGTGCCGGCGGTGGCGTCCGCCAGCGCCGCCACGGCGAGGATCTGGTGCGCGGCCTCGACGGTCGCGTTCACGCCGCGTTCGGGTTCGAGACCGGCGTGCGACGCCCGGCCGTGCAGCGTCACCTCGTACATGGACGTGCCCTTGCGCTCGGTCTTGAGCGCGCCGCCGTCCGCGGACCCCTCGGTGACGAACACGGCCGAGTGCTGCACGGCCTCCTCCTCGATCAGCCCGCGCGACGACGGCGAGCCGATCTCCTCGTCCCCGGTGACCAGCACCGTGACGCCGTCGGGAGACCCCAGCGACGCGACGGCGTGGAAGATCATCGCGACGCCGGTCTTCATGTCGAAGCAGCCCGGCCCGCGCAGCACGCCGTCGCGCACCTCGAACGGGATCCGCTCCAGCGTCCCGATCGGCCACACCGTGTCGTGGTGGCCGAGCAGCAGCACCTTGCGCGGACCGGTTCCCAGCCGCCAGCGCAGGTGCGTGCGGCCGTCCAGCACGATCCGCTCCGGCGCCGCCCCGAGCAGGGCGGAGCCCACCTCGGCGGTGACCTCCGCGCTGCGGGCGACCGCCGCGAGGTCGGTCGACGGCGACTCGCAGGTCACGAGCCGCTCGATGTCAGCCAGCAGAGTCATCAGGACACCTTCGGCGTGGCGCGGACACCCATGTGCACGTACTCCTCACCCGTGGGCAGCGAGTAGAACACGACGGAGGTCCAGCTCGCGTTCTCCGACTCGCGGCACACGAACGTGGAGTCGTCGACCGGGACCAGGTCGACGTCCGGCGGGTCGGGGACGATGCCCTTCAGCGGACCGGTGATCGCCGCCTTGAGCCGCAGCCCGTGCTCGCCCTCGTAGACCTCCATGAGCGTGGACTCCCGCTCGTACCGGCCCACGTACCGCTTCGGGTCGATCTCCGGCAGCTCGGCCGGCGGCTCCATCGGCCGCGGCATGGCCACGCCGGCCAGCTCGGCGAAGATCTCGCGGTAGAGCTCCAGGTAGATCTCGCGCGCGTGGTCGCCGTTGGTCAGCAGCGTGACCGCGAGCTGCTGCTCCGGCAGCAGGCGCAGGAACGCGGACTGCCCGATCGTGTTGCCGTCGTGGCCGATCAGCCGGTGCCCGTCCCAGCCGAACCGGATCCAGCCGACGCCCCACGAGTCGCCGAGCACGTTCGGGTCCGGCAGGTCGGTCTGCTTCTCGGTCATCGTCGCCGCGGACTGCTCGGACAGCACCCGCGTGCCGTCCTGCGCCACACCGCCCTCGAGGTGCATGCGGGCGAACTTCAGCACGTCCTCGGTGGTCGAGAAGATCGTGCCGGCGGGGCCGAGCGAGCGCGGCAGCTGCCACACCGGCGCCGGCACCTGCTCGCCGTCTTGGTCCATGTGCCCGACGGCGGCGAGGTGCAGCAGGGCCTCCTCCGGCAGGGTGCCGGTGTGCTCGAGGCCGAGCGGCGCGAACAGCTTCTCCTTGAGCGCCGCGTCCCACGTCCCGCCGGTGAGCTTCTCGATCACCCGGCCCGCGAGCACGAAACCGGCGTTGCTGTAGGAGAACGTGGCGCCGAGCGGGTGGTTCTGCGGCGCGTCGGCGAGCAGCTCGACGTAGCGCTCCAGGCAGTCGTCGCCGCGGCCGGTGTCGGTGAACAGGTCGCCGTCGATGCCGCTGGTGTGGGTGAGCAGGTGGCGCATGGTCACCTTCTGCCCGACGACCGGGTCCTTCAGCTTGAGCTCCGGCAGCACGTCCACGATCGGCGTGTCGAGGTCGAGCTTGCCCTCGTCGACGAGCTGCATGACGACCGTCGACGTCCAGACCTTGCCGATCGAGCCGATCTGGAAGATCGAGTCGTCGGTGACCTCGACGCCGGTCCTGGTGTTCAGGACGCCGTGGTGGGCTTGGACGACCTCGCCCTTGTAGAGGATGCCGAGCGCCGCGCCGGGCACGCCGTGCTTCGTCGCGAGCGCGGAGAGCCTGCGCTGCCAGTGCTTCGCGTCGAGCGGCCGGCGGTGCTCGGCGTGCTCGCGCACCCAGTCGACGACGCGGTGGTTGAAGTCCGCGCGGTGCGACGGCTTGCCGTTGAGGATGAACAGGTGCGACTCGTCCGGGTACAGCACGAGCTGGGCGGGCACCGAGTTCTGGCGCAGCGCGGAGAACCACTGCTCGGCCTGGCCGACCGGGCACCGGTCGTCGGCGGCGCCCTGGTAGACCAGCGTCGGCGTGCCGACCTGGTCGACGAGCGTGAACGGGGACAGCTCCGCGAGGTGCTCGCCCCGGCCGCCCAGCTCCAGCCTGGTGATGTAGTGCCCGCCGTCGGAGGTGCCGTCCATGCTGGTCAGGTCGGCGACCACGCCACCGGCGACGGCGGCGGCGAACCGCCCGTCCCGGCTGGTCAGGTAGCAGGTCATGAAGCCGCCGTAGCTGTAGCCGGTGACGGCGAGCTTGTCGGGGTCCGCGAGCCCCTCGTCGACGAGCTGGTCGAGCGGCTCCAGGAAGTCCTTGGCGTCGGCCTTGCCCCACGCGCCGAGCGCCGCCTTGTAGAAGTCCTCGCCGTAGCCGTCGCTGCCGCGCGGGTTGAGCGTCAGCACCGCCCAGCCCTGCTGCGCCAGCACCTGGTGGTAGAGGTGGACCGGGTCGGCGGTGCCGTTCCACGCGTTGTGCGGGCCGCCGTGGATGTCGAGCAGCAACGGCAGCGGGCCGGTGCGCTCGGGGTCGCGCAGCAGCCAGCCGTGCACGACGGTGCCGTCGGAGATGGTGAACTCGCGCTCCTCGCGCGCCACCACGTCGTCGGAGCCGTGTCCGGTGTGGACGGTCACCTCGCCGCTCGCCAGGTCGACCGTGGCGACCTCGCCGTAGGACGTGGCCGTGCCCAGCACGACGGCGGCGACCCCGCCCGCGATGGACAGTCCGGACACCGCGCGGGAGTCGCCGCCCAGGACCAGGCGCGGCTCGCCGCCGGCGGGGTCCACGGCGTAGAGCTGGGTGAAGCCGCGGTCGCGGGCGCAGAACAGCACCGAGCCACCGTCGAGCGCCGGGGCGCCGCCGGGGTAGCCCGGCGCACCGGGCATCACGTTGCGGTCGAGCGCGCCGGTCAGCGAGCGCACCTCGCCGTCGAGCGACAGGTGCAGCAGGTCGACGTGCCCGGCGTCGGCCGTGGTCCGCCCGGTGACGAGCAGGCCCTCCTCGGTCCACTCGACGGTCGCGGCCTGCCCCTCGGCGAGCCCGACGACCCTCGGTTCCGCGTGGCCCTCGACGTCGACGACGTGCACCGCCGCGCGGAACGTCAGGTCGGCGTCGTCGTCGAGCGACGCGGTGAAGGCGAGCTTCGACCCGTCCGGCGACCACGCGGGGGAGCCCGCGAAGTAGTCGCCCGCGGTCACCTGGCGCACCTCGCGGGACTCCAGGTCGAGCACGTGCAGGTGGGACCGGATGCTGCGCAGGTAGCCGGCGCCGTCGGCCTTGTAGGCGAGCCGCTCGGTGACGATCGGCGCCTGGGCGTCCGCGATGTCGACGGGCGCGGAGAACGCGAGCCGGGTGCCGTCCGCGTTCCACACGGGCGCGCCCGCGCCGAGCGGCAGGTCCGTCAGCTGCTCGGGCTCGCCACCGTCGGCGGGCAGCAGCCAGAGCTGCGCCGGTCCGTCCTGGGCGCGCAGGAACGCGATGATGCCGCCCTTCGGCGACCACGCGGGCGCCACGTCGGCCTTGCCCCTGGTGAGCTGCCGGGCCTTGCCGCCGGACAGCCGCCACAGCGCGCGTTCGTCGCGGTCGGCCTCGCGGTCGGTGGTCCGCAGCACGTACACGACGTCCGTGCCGTCGGGGGAGATCGCGGGCTGCTCGGGCAGCGCGAAGCCGTACAGGTCCTCGATGGTGGTCATGGTGGTGGTCCCCCTCGTCAACGGGTGGCGCCGAGCTCGGCGCGGAAGAGATCGAGCACGTTGCGGCCCAGCACCAGGGCGATGTCGTCGTCGGCCCAGCCGCGCTTCTGCAGCGCCTCGGTGACGAGCGGCAGGCCCGCCGGCCCCTCCAGGCCCGGCAGGAACTGATCGATCGGCACCCCCTCGATGGCCTGCGTCTCGCAGCACGGCGGTGTGGTGTCGGCGAGGACCTCCTTGACGAAGTCCGGGCCGAGGCCGACGTGCAGGATGCCCATGACGCCCGCGACGTGCTCGATGTGGTCGATGAGCCGGTCGATGGTGAAGTCGGACTCGTGCAGGAACGGCGCGAAGAAGTTCACGCACACCACGCCGCCGTTGGCCGCGATGCCCCTGAGCTGGTCGTCGGTGAGGTTGCGGTGGTGGTCGCGCAACGCCCGTGCCGACGAGTGGGTCGCCATGACGGGACGGGTCGCGAGCTCCAGCACGTGGTCCACGCCCGCCGCGCCGAGGTGGCTGACGTCGAAGATCATGCCGAGCCGCTCCATCTCGCGCAGCGCCTCGACCCCCGCCCTGGTGAGCCTGCTGCCGGTGGCGTCCTCACCGCTGCCGTCGGCCAGCGCGGTGCGGCCGAAGTGCGCGAGCGACGCGATCCGCACGCCCAGCCGGCTGAGCGTCTCGAGCAGTTCGACGTCCTCGCCGACGCCGGGCGCGCTTTCTAGGGCGAGCACGAGCGCGATGCGGTTGTCCGCCAGCGCCGCGTCGATCTCGGCGCCGTCGCGGCAGAGCGCGACCGCGCCGGGGCAGGCCTCGGCGATGCGGTGGGCCGCCTCGATCTCCCGGAGCGTCTGCCGCAGCGCGCCCTCGGGGCGGAACACGTCGTCCACGAACACCGGCAGCACCTGGACGTTGACCCCGCCGGCCTCCAGCTGCGGCAGCCAGCGGTCGCGGAAGTGCGGCACCCACTGCTCGACGGGCCGGTGCGCGATGGCGGTGAGCAGGTCGTTGTGGGTGTCGGCGACGACGCTGCGCCCGTGCAGATCGCCGGTCATGAGGCCTCCAGCCTGGTGTGCCGCTTCGGCGCGGCCGCGAGCAGCTCGCGCGTGTACTCGTGGCCCGGCTCGGTGAGCACCTGCTCCGCCGGTCCCTCCTCGACGATCCGGCCGTCCTTCATGACGGCGATCCGGTCGCTCACGTACCGCACGACGGCCAGGTTGTGCGAGATGAACAGCATCGACAACCCGAGCTGCCGCTGCAGGTCGCGCACGAGGTTCAGCACGGCTCCCTGCACGGACACGTCGAGCGCGGACGTGATCTCGTCGGCGACGACGACCTCCGGCTGCCCGGCCAGCGCCCTCGCGAGCGCGACCCGCTGCCGTTGCCCGCCGGACAGCCGCGCGGGCAACGACGTGGCGCGGCCGGGATCGAGGTTCACCAGTTCGAGGAGCCGCGCGACCTCGGCCTTCTTGTGCACGCCCTTCGGCATGGCCTCGGCGATGGAGCCGCCGATGCTCATCCGCGGGTCGAGCGAGGAGTACGGGTCCTGGAACACCATCTGGACCTTGCGCCGGTGCCGGGTCTCGCCGTCGACCAGCACCTGCCCGCTGGTGACGGGGACCAGTCCCACCGCGGTGGCCGCGAGGGTGGACTTGCCGGAGCCGGACTCGCCGACCAGGCCCACGACCTGGCCCGACGGGACGACCAGCGAGACGTCGTCGACGGCCAGGTGGTGGCCGTAGCGGACGCTGACGCGGTCGAAGCGGAGCTCGCTCATCGCGCACCTCCGGCAGCCGCCAGGGTCAGTTCCTTCTCGGACTTCCAGCACGCCACCCGGTGGCCGTCCGACATCTCCGTCAGCTCAGGCTCCTCTTCTCGGCACCGGTCCTCGGCCAGCGGGCAGCGCGGCGCGAACGGGCAGCCCCGCGCGATCTCGCCCGGCTCCGGTGGCCGGCCCGGGATGACCGCCAGCGGCGCCTCCCGGTCGGTGTCCAGGTCGGGCACCGCGGCCAGCAGCGCCGTCGTGTACGGGTGGCGGGCGGCGGTGAACAGCTCGTCGGTCGGCAGCTCCTCGACGATCCGGCCCGCGTACATCACCAGCACGCGGTCGCAGGTCTGCGCGACCACAGTGATGTCGTGGCTGATCAGCAGCACCGCCGCGGTGCGTTCGGCCCTGATCCGCGCCAGCAGCTTGAGCACCTCGCGCTGCACGGTGACGTCGAGCGCCGTGGTGGGCTCGTCGGCGATCACCAGCTGCGGCTCGCCCATGAGGCCCATCGCGATCATCGCGCGCTGCCGCATACCGCCGGAGAACTCGTGCGGGTACTGCTTCACGCGTCGCTCCGGCTCGGGAATCCGCACGGCGCGCAACCGATCGACCGCCTTCCTCACCGCTTCCTTGCGCGAGAGCCCTTGGTGCACCTCGGACACCTCGGCGAGCTGGCTGCCGATGCGGCGCGTCGGGTTGAACGACGTCATCGGGTCCTGGAACACCATCGCGAGCTTCGTGCCGAGGTCGCGGTCCGAGGTCGTGCGCAGCGGCTTGCCGTCGAAGTCGAGCCGGTCGGCGGTCACGGTGCCGGGGTGTTCGACCAGACGCGACACGGCCAGTGCCGTGAGGCTCTTGCCGGAGCCCGACTCGCCGACCACGCCGATCATCTCTCCGTTGTGGACGGTGAACGACACCCCGCGCACCGGCGTGATGCCGCCGGGGAACGACACGTGCAGGTTCCGAACGGTCAGCAGGCCCTCGTCCGGCTCCTCCACAGTGGAATCGTGCCGTGCGACCGCGCGGCCCCGCACCTGCTGCCTGCCGCCGGCGGCGGACGCGGCCGCCTCGCCGAACAGGTTGAACGCGAGCCCGGCGAGCACGACGGCGATTGCCGGGCCCAGCGCGGGGGCGGGGGAGATGTAGATGCGCTGCAGGCCCTCGCCGAGCAGCCGTCCCCAGTCGTAGGACGGCGCCTGGACGCCGATGCCGAGGAACGACAGGCCGGCGAACGCGGTCAGCGCGGACCCCGCCGCCAGGGTCGCGTTGATGACGAGCGGTTCGGCGATGTTGGGCAGGATGTGCCGCACCAGCAACCGGAACCGGCCCACCCCGCACACCCGCGCGGCCTTGATGAAGTCACGTCCGCTCACCGCCGCCGTGAGCGTCTGGGTGAGCCGGGCGAACGACGGCGCGATCGCGAACGCGATGGCGAGCACCGCGCCGATCGTGCCGGTGCCGAAGATGACGGCGAAGAACAACGCCAGCAGCAGACCGGGGAACGCCACGGCGATGTTCACGGCCGAGGTGACGACGCGGGCCGCCCACCGGGGCAGCACCGACGGCACGGACCCCAGCACCAGACCGGTCGTCACGCCGATCAGCGTGGCCAGCAGCGCGAGCCCGATCGTCAGCCGGGTGGCGACGAGGACGCGGTGGAAGATGTCGCGGCCGAGCTGATCGGTGCCGAGCAGGTGGTCCGCGGACGGGCCCTGCTGCAACGAGTCGGTGTCGATGGCGGCGGCCCGGTCGCCCCACAGCAGCGGGGCGAACACGGCCAGCAGCACCAGCACCGCGAGGAGCACGGCCGACGCCAGGCCGACGGGGGAGCGGAGTGCGGCGCGCATCAGGCCTCCCTGATCGTCGAACGCGGGTCGAGCAACGCCAGCACGACGTCCACGACGAGGTTCACCAGCAGCACGCCGGCGCCGTAGACGAGCACGATTCCCTGCACGGTGGGGTAGTCCTTCTGCTGGATCGAGCCGACGATCGTCGACCCCAGTCCCGGCCACGCGAACACGTTCTCCACCAGCACGGTCCCGGCGACCAGCGACGCCAGCAGCATGCCGCCGAGCGTGAGGGTCGCGGTGACGGCGTTGGGCAGCGCGTGCCGCAGGTAGACCAGCCGCGCCGGCAACCGCTTCGCCCGCGCGGTCCGCACGAAGTCGTTGCCCAGCACGGAGAGCAGCTCCACCCGCACGATCCGCGCGAGCACGGCGGCCGGTCCGATCGCCAGCGCCAGCACCGGGAGCACCCACGACCCTGGCGCGTCGTTGCCCGCCACCGGGAACAGGTTCAGCGTCACCGCGAGCAGGCTCACGAGCCCGACGGCGAGCAGGAACTCCGGGATCGCCGCGAGCACGACGCTCGACGACGTGAACGCGAGCTCGCCACCGCGGCGTCGGCCGCCCTTGGTCAGGACCGCCATCACGACACCGACCGGCACCGCCACGACGATCACGAACAGGAACGCGAGCACCGCGAGCTGCACGGTCGCGGGCAGCCGGTCGCCGATCAGGTCGGACACCGGGGTGTTCGTCGTCAGCGAGGTGCCGAGGTCACCGCGGAAGAGGCCGGTGAGGTAGCGCCAGTACTGCACGAGCAGCGGGTCGTCGAGCCCCAGCGCCGCGCGCCGGGAGGCGACGACGTCCGGGGGCGCGGCGAGACCGAGCGACTCGCGGACCGGGTCGCCGGGGATCAGGTGGATCATCAGGAACGCCGCGGTCACCAGCACCCACAGCGAGACCAGGAACCGCACGGCCCTGCGCCGGGCGAAGGGCAGCCAGGTGCTGACGCCCTCCGCCCGCCGGCGCACCTCGATCATGACGCGAGCATCCGGATCGACGCCGGGTCCGGGCTGTCGCTGATCGTGAACTTCGCGCCCTTCACGAACACCGGCAGCACCGAGTCGTAGTAGGGGATGAAGCTGGAGTCCTTCACCAGCGCGGCCTCGGCCTTGTTCCAGTTCTCGCACCCGTCCTTGCCCGCCTTGGTGGCGGCCTCCTTCGACTGCGCGTCGAACTCGGCGTTGGAGATGTGGGCGAAGTTCACGCCGTCGGGCGGCAGCGCGCCGGACGCGAACGGCGTGAGCTGGCTCGGCAGCGAGAGCGTGAGCGGCACCATCGACGCGTCCCACGCGCCGGTGTCGAACAGCGCCTGGTTGATGCCGGCCGAGTCGACGGGCGCGATCTCCACCTTCACGCCGATGCCCTGCCACGTCTGCTGGATCAGCTCGGCGCTCGAGGTGAGCGTCGGCCCGGCGACGGTCGGCTGGAGCAGCTTGACGGTCAACGGCTTGCCGTCCTTGACCCGCGTGCCGTCCGCACCCGCCTTCCAGCCCGCCGCGTCGAGCGCCGACGTGGCCGCCGCCTTGTCGAACTTGGCCAGGTTCGGGCCGACGTTGTCGCCGGTGCACGGCCGCGGCTGGACCGTCACGAGGCTCTGCGACGGCTTGCCCTTGCCGTTGGTGAGCACCTTGCCGACCTGGTTGAGGTCGAGGCCCTGGACGAGCGCCTTGCGCACCGCCGGGTCCTTGCCGGGGTGCCCGTCGGCCTGGTTGAACGTCAGCGTGCCCAGCGGCGTCGCGCCGTCGACGTGGTCGACCTTCTGCGCCAGCAGGCGTTCCTGGTCGGGCCCGACGATCTGGGCGGCGGTGAGCTGGCCCTGCAGCAGCAGGTTGACCGCGGTCGTCTCGTTCGGGATCACCCGGATCACGACCTTGTCCGGCAGGCCCGGCTGGTTCTGCTGCCAGTCACCTGGTCCCCACGCGAAGTCCTTGCGGCGCTCCATCGTGTAGCGGTCGTTCGGCACGATCTCGGTGATCTTGAACATGCCGGTGCCCTGCTCGCCCTTCGCGAGCAGCGAGCGGTCGGCCATGCCCTTGGCGCACACGATCGGCAGCGTGCCGATGTTCGTCAGCAGGAACGCGTCCGGCGCGCCGCTGGTGACGGTGACCGTGCGGGCCGCGTCGTCCGCCGTGGCGGTGGTGCCCGCCGGGACCTGCAGGCCCGTCAGCGCCGCCTTGTTCGCGGGGTCGCCGACGAACGAGATGTTCGCGGCGACGTCCTTGGCGGTCAGCGGGCTGCCGTCGGTGCACGTGATGCCCTGGCGCAGCGTGAAGGTCGCGGTGGTGGTCGTGGCCTCCCACTTCTCGGCGAGCCCGGCGATGATCTCGCCCTCGGGGGTCCGCTCGATCAGCGCCGCGTAGAGGAACCGGTCGAGCGCGCGGGCCGCGGACAGGACCGTGAGGGCGGGATCCAGGCTGCCCGGATCCGTGCCGATCGACATGGTGAACGTCTTGCCGTCGGCCAGTGCCTTCTCGCCGGACCCGGAGTTCCCCTGGGTCCCGCAGGCCGACGTGGTCAGGACAACGGCACCGAGGAGGGCTACCGCACGCTTCATGATGGGCTCCGGAGGTGGTCGACGGCGAGACGTCCGGCGCGGCCGATCACCGCGTCGACGGCGGGTTGCCGGAGGTCGAGAGACTGGGAACGCGTGAACACCGCCACGGCGTAGCGGCGTCCGTCGGGGTAGTCGACGACTCCGGCCTCGTTGCGCACGCTCGGCAACGTGCCGGTCTTGGCGGAGATCCGGACGTCGGACGGGAACCCCGATCCGAGCCGGTGCGGCCAGACCTGCTGCGCCATGATCGACCGGACCTTCCCGCACGCCTCCGGCGAGGCGGCGTGGTCGGTCCAGATGGCGTCCAGCAGGGTCGTGATCTCCCTCGGCGTCGAGGAAGTCGTGCGTTCGGGGTCCACAATGGACAGCTTGCCGACCACGTCCCAGGAAGGGTTCCCGAGCACCTGCTCGACGTCGTCCGTGCCGAGGTCCGCGGCCACCGAGGCGAACAGGTCCTCGCAGCAGCCCAGGACCCGCGTGCGGCCCAGGCCCAGGTTCGCGAGCACCGCGTCGACCGCGGCCTGGCCGACCCGGTGGAAGACGACGTCCGTCGCGGCGTTGTCGCTCATGGTCATCATGAACAGCGCGGCGTCGCGCCAGCTCATCTCGACGTCGTCGGCGCACCCGGCCGTGCCGATCCCGCCGACGCGGTACCGGGAGGTGACGAGCGTGCGCCCGGTCTCGTCGAGCCGGCCCGCCGCCACCTCCTCGGCGAACGCCACCGCGACGGGGATCTTGAACACCGAGGCCAGCACGACCGGGTCGTCGGCGCCGAGGCCCGCCTCGGGGCCGTTCTCGACGCCGACCTCGCGGGCGTGGACGAACCCCTCGACGCCCACGTCCGCGAAGGTCTTCTCCAGGAGTCCGGAGATCACGGGGCCACCCGGCGGTCCGCGCGGCCGGTGTGCAGGTAGAGCGCGTGCCCGTGGCCGTCGTCGCCGACGAACGCGTGCGGCATGTGGATGCCGTGCACCGGCTCGGCGGCGACGAGGGTGTCGTTGCGCCACGGCACGAGCTCGGTCCGTCCGGCGGACTCCGGGCTGACCTCGGCCATGATCCCCTTGGGCACGAGCTCCATCCAGATCCGGCCGTCCTCGTCCTGCGTGATCACGCGCTCGGCGACCGACGACACGTACACGCCGGTGAACCGCTCGCCGTCGACGCGTCCCGGTTCCGCGGCGGGCTCGGGCATCGCGGACAGCTCGATGCCGGTCAGCTCGCGCAGCACGTGCCGGAAGACCGCCTGGTAGAGGTCGAAGGTGTTGCCGCCGTTGGTGAGCAGCGCGATGGCCACACCCTGCTCGGGAACCAGGCGCAGGAAGGCGTTCTGGCCGATCGTGCCGCCGTCGTGGCCGATGACCGTGCCCTGCGGGTGGTGGAACATCTCCCAGCCCAGGCCCCACGCGTCGCCCATCAGCGCGAGGTCCGGCACCCGCACCTGGACCTCCTGCATGGCGCGGACGGACTCCGGTGACAGCACCTCGGCGCCGTCGTTCATGTGCATCCGCGCGAACTTGAGCAGCTCGCTCGCGCTCATCGCGAGCATGGAGCCGGCCGGCGCGTTCGAGCGCACGAGCGACCAGACCGGCGCGAGCTGCGGCCCGGTCTCCTCGTCGTGGGTGAGGTGCCCGACGGCGGCGCGGAACATGATCGCCTCGTCCGCGCTCGTGGCGGCGTGGGTGAGGCCGAGCTCGGCGAACAGGTGCTCGCGCAGGCAGCGGTCGTACTGCTTGTCGCGCAGCACCTCCACGATCCGGCCGAGCACGCAGTAGCCGGCGTTGTTGTAGCTGAACATCTCGCCGGGCGGGAACAGCTGCGGGGTGTCGTGCAGCGTGGCGACGTACTTCTCCACGCAGTCGTCACCGCGGCCGGTGTCGGTGAAGAGGTCGCCCTCGAAGCCCGCCGTGTGGTTGAGCAGCTGCCGGACCGTGATGGCCGCGGAGGCCTCCTCGTCGGCCACCCGGAAGTCCGGCAGGTAGGTGCGCACGGGCGCGTCGACGTCCAGCAGGCCCTCGTCGGCGAGCTGCATCACCAGCGTCGCCGTCCAGACCTTGGTGATCGAGCCGACCTGGAACACCGAGTCGGTGGTCGCCTCGACCCCGGTGTTCTTGTTGAGCACACCCGCGGCCGCCTCGACGACGTCGTCGCCCACCGACACGGCGGCGCTCGCGCCCACCACGCCGTGCTCGGCCACCAGTCGCGGCAGGTTCTCCTGCAGCCAGTCGCTGATCTCGTTGAGCTTGGACATCCGCGCGCCTCATCCACGTCGACGTGACTCCGGTCACGAGTAAACCTAGGTTCGCGGCTCGTGCCGACACCTCGTCGCAGCGGACGAATCTGACCTCCCGGATCTGTCCACGCCGACGAACTCCTCACTCGGGTGGAGCAGGCTCCACCTCCCTCCGGGCAGTCTGCGTGATCGTTCCCGGCCGCCCGCGAAATTACGTTCTTCCTCGGAAACCGGTGCGAGACAAGGAGAACGTGATGAGGGCAGACGCGCTGTCGCTGCAGGCGGTGCGGAAGGTGTACGGCTCGGGAGGGGGTGCCGTCACCGCACTGGACGAGGTCACCGTCGGCATCCGGCGGGGCACCTTCACCGCGGTGATGGGTCCGTCCGGCTCGGGCAAGAGCACGTTCCTGCACTGCGCGTCGGGTATGGACAGGCCGACGTCCGGCCGCGTCCTGCTCGGCGACACCGACCTCGGCGGCCTGAAGGAGGCCGCGCTCACCGTGGTGCGGCGCGACCGGATCGGGTTCGTCTTCCAGGCCTACAACCTGCTGCCGTCGCTGACCGTCGAGCAGAACATCACCCTGCCGCTGCGCCTCGCGGGCCGCCGGGCCGACGCCGGGTGGCTGCGCGAGGTCGTGACGCGGGTCGGGCTCGACGGCCGGCTGTCGCGGCACCCGTCCGAGCTGTCGGGCGGCCAGCAGCAGCGCGTGGCCATCGCCCGCGCCCTGGTGGCCCGGCCCGAGGTCGTGCTGGCCGACGAACCGACCGGTGCCCTCGACACGCGCACGGCGCAGCAGGTGCTGGCGCTGCTGCGGTCGATCGTGGACGAGATGGGCCAGACCGTGCTGATGGTGACGCACGACCCGGTCGCGGCCTCGGCGGCGCACAGCGTGCTGTTCCTGGCGGACGGGAGGCTGGCGGGGGAGCTGGTCTCGCCGACGCCGGAGAAGGTCGCCGAGCGCATGACGCACCTCGGGGAGTGGTGAGCGTGCTGCACCTCGCCGACCACCTCGCCCGCACCGGGCAGGTGCTGACCGTGGAACTGCTGGCCTGCGCGGCTCTCGTCGCGACGGCGTTGCTGAGGGGTGACCGGCCGTGCTGACCCTCGCCTGGCAGACCGTCAAGGCCCGCACCGGCGGGTTCGTCGGCGCCTTCGTCGCCGTCCTGTGCGGCACCGCCCTGGTCGCGGCCTGCGGGATCCTCATGGAGTCCGGGTTCCGCGGCGGCGTGCCGACCCAGCGCTACGCGGCCGCCGACGTGGTCGTCACCGGCGACCGGGCGGTGCAGCCGCCCGACGCCGACTCCCTCGAGTTCGAGTACGCCTCCGAACAGCCCACCGTCGCGGCGGGGCTGGCCGGCCGGATCGCCGCGGTGCCCGGCGTGAAGACCGCGGTCGCCGAGCAGACGTTCCCGGTCGTCGTGGTCGGGCCCGACGGGCAGCCGCTCGCCGGCAAGCCCTCCTACGGCCACAACTGGGAGTCGGCCGTGCTGGCGCCGTACCGGTTGAAGGACGGGAACGCGCCGAAGGACGGCGAGGTCGTCCTCGACTCCGCCCTCGCGGCGCGATCGGGGGCGAAGGCCGGCGACGAGATCCGGGTGATGACCCGGTCCGTGCCCGTCGCGTACCGGGTCGCCGGTGTCGCGGAGGCCGCGGGCGACCGCCAGGCCGCGCTGTTCTTCAGCTCCGCCACGGCCGACGCCCTCGCCGGGCGCCCGGACCGGGTCACCGCGGTCGGCGTGCTCGCCGAACCGGGGACGCGCGACCTCGCCGCCCGGCTGGAGGGCGTGCTGAAGAGCGACCACGTCACGGTGTCGGAGGGCGCGGACCGCAGCGCCGCCGAGTTCGAGGACGTCGGCCGCACCAAGTCGATCCTCGCCATCCTCGCCGGGTCGCTCGGCGGCTACGCGGTGCTCGTCGCGATCTTCGTCGTGGCCAGCACGCTCGCGCTGACCGTCGAGCAACGCCGCCGCGAGTTCGCGCTGCTGCGGGCCGTCGGCGCCACGCCCCGGCAGGTGCGCAGGCTCATCGGTGTCGAGACGACTGTGGTGTCGCTGGTCGCGGGCGTGCTCGGCAGCCTGCTCGGCATCGCCGTGAGCCTCGGGATGCGCAGCGCGTTCGCGGCGATCGGCGTGGTGCCGGACGACTTCGCGTTGTCGATCGGCCCGATCCCGCTGGCGGCGGCGCTGCTGATCGGGGTGGCCGCGGCACGGGTGGCGGCCTGGAGCGCGTCGCGGCGGCCGTCGTCGATCAAGCCCGTCGAGGCGCTGGGCGAGGCCGCCGTGCAGAAGCGCGACGTCGGCAGGGCGCGCCTGGTCATCGGCTGGGTGCTGCTGGCGCTCGGGCTCGGCGCGGCGACGGTGCCCCTGTACGTGCGGGGCCAGGGGGGCGCGGCGTCGTCGGTGATGGCGGCGCTCGTGCTGATCATCGGGCTCGGGCTCGTCGGCCCGTGGGTGATCGGCGGTGCCGTGCGGCTCGTCGCGCCCGTGCTGGGCCGCAACGGGGTGAGCGGCTACCTGGCCTCGGCGAACGTGCTGAAGAACTCGCGCCGGCTGGCCGCGGCCGTGACGCCGTTGATGCTCGCGATCGGGTTCTTCGTCGTGAACTTCTACAGCCAGCTGACCTTCAACGAAGCCGTGCGGCAGGAGACGACCCGGTCGATCACCGCCGACCACGTCGTCACCGGCGTGACGGGCGTGTCGCCGGAGGTCGTGGAGACGGTGCGGCGGCAGGGTGTCGCGGCGACCTCGCTGGTCCGCACCCAGGTGATCACCGCGACCAGGAGCAGCGACAGCGTCCAGGTGCAGAGCCGCCAGGCCAACGGACTCGACGCCACGGCCGGTCCGTCGGTCGACCTCGGTGTCGTCACCGGCGACCTCGCCGATCTCACCGCCGGCACGGTCGCGCTGGGCGCCGACCACGCCTCGTGGGAGAACAAGAAGGTCGGTGACACCGTCGAGTTCTGGTACGCCGACGGGCAACCGGCGAAGCTGCGCCTCGTCGCCACCTACCGGCACGACCTGGCGTTCGGCGACTACGTGCTCTCCGCCGCCGACGCACGCGCGCACACCACCGCCCGGATGGACAGCGCGGTGCTGGTGAAGTCGGGTGACGCCGCCGTGCTGCGGGACCTGGCCGCGCGGTACCCCGGTGTCCAGGTCGCGGAGCAGGTGGCCGCGCAGGACCGCGGTGACGAGCGGACCCAGTTCCTGCTCAACCTGGTCGCGGTCGGCGTGATCCTGGGCTACGTGGCGATCTCGGTGTCGAACACGCTGGTGATGTCCACCGCGGCACGGCGCCGCGAGTTCGCCCTGCTGCGGCTGGTCGGCACCGGACGCCGGCAGGTCGTCCGGATGATGCGGGCGGAGGCGGTGCTGACCGTCGGGCTCGCGGCGGTGCTCGGCACGGTCGTGGCCGCGGTGCCGCTGGTGCTGCTGGCGATCGGCATGACCGGCAGCCCGGTCCCGGTCGGACCGGTCGTGGTCTACCTGGGAGCGCTGGCCGCGGCGGCGCTGCTGGGCACGGTGTCGATCGCGATCTCGACGCGGTTGTCGTTGCGCGGCAAACCGATCGACACGATGGGCACACGGGAGTGAGCGAAGGGCGCGGCGCCCCTGGTGCCGCGCCCTTCCGCCGTCACAGCCCCAGGTGCACGCTCGCGTGCTGGTACACCTTGGACTGCGTCGGGTCCGCCTCCGGCATGTTCACCTTGTAGCACAACCCGGCCAGCGTCTGCGGCTCCTCACCGGAGTGCCGGAACGGCAGGTCCTTGTGCCACAGCCCCGGATCGACGGACGCCGTGGCGGTGATGAGGGCGTCGCGCACGGTCCGGAACCGGTCGCGCACCAGCTCCGGTGGCAGCAGCCGGCCCGCCGCCACCCCGCCCGCGTTCAACGCCCGGCCGCAGTCCCTCGTCTCCCAGCGGGAGTCGACGTACCAGTGCGCGCGACCGGCCTGCGCCTCGGTGAGCACGGCCAGCACGATCTCGTCCCACATCGACACGTGGACCACCAGGTCGGTGACGGTGATGGGCTCGGGGCGCAGCGGGTTGTGGTGGATCTCCGGGGGAGTGCCCCCGAGGTCCGCCTCGATCGCCGCGAGCAGGTGGTCGCGGTCGGTCGTCAACGCCTGGCAGGCGGTGTCCTGGTCCATGTAGTCGGGCAACGCTCTATCTCCCCGCTTGGGTCTCGGCCTCACGGCGCAGTTCGCCGTCGAAGTCCAGCTTGCCGCCGGGACGGGCGAAGGAGCGAGCCCTGCCCGCGCTCGTGCGGCGGATCACCGTGAGGCTGTTCTGCAGCATCTTGTGCGGTTCCAGCAGGTTCACGATCTCGAGCTCGCCCGGTTTCGCCCGCCCGACCTTGGCGATGTAGTCGAGGATGGCCTCCCCCTCGGGGTAGGTCATCAGGTAGTGCAGGACGAGCAGGCCGCCGTCCGGGTTGATCAGGTCCCAGAAGTTGTCGAAGAAGTACAGGCACTCCCACGCGTCCACCCAGGCGAGGTCGATGGGCGCGAGGTCCTCGGGGAGCAGGTCGCGGCACTCCCGCACGTTGGCGTTGATCACCTGCACGCGGTCGGCGAGACCGAGGGACTCCAGCACCTCCAGCACCTGCCCCGCCGACGAGTCGGGGATGGACAGGTCGTCGACGGCGACGAACTTCGGCTCGTACGGGTCCAGGTAGAAGCCCGGCGCGCGCAGTGCCGGTTCGGCGTAGACCCAGTCGGTGTCGAGCGCCCCGGCGGTGTCCAGGTGTCCGGCCGTCTTCGCCGCGAGCGCCGCCGACTCCGTGCGCACCTGGTCCGAGACGTGCGCGAGCGCCGCCGCGAGGTACGGGGTGGTGTAGCCCATCCCGACCTCCAGGACCCGCCGCGGGCGCGTCAGTTGCACGAGCGACGACAGCAGCGGCGCCACCACCTCGGTGCCCGCCGCCGGTACCAGCAGCCTCTTGACCGCAGCATCGAACGCCGCGTCGAACATCGTTGCCCCCTCAGGCCTCCCGGACGTGTCGCGGTTCCGCTGACCGGTTTCGGACAATGTCCGGATTACCGGCGGAAATGATCCTCCGCACGTCGTGATCAATCCACGCGGCCCCGGTCCGCGAACGCGATTGTCATGCCGCGCACTGTACACATCAGACGCGTCCGTGGGGGACTGAATGGGATGAGGGGACCTCTGGGTCCCAGTTCAACTGAACGGCGTATTGCAGCGCCTGATGGCGCAGTTATCGTTGTGCAACTGCCTCAGAGGTGCGCGCCTTTGAGTCTGGGGTCCGGGGGGATCCGCTTTGTTTTGTGTCTGTACCAGCAGCTTTGCGCTCAGGCGCAATACTCGATACGAGATCTGAATCGGCGTATTCGGCTCCCTTATGCGGGGGCCGGAAGAAACGTGTGCGGGGGTGGATCAATGCGTCCGGATCAACGGACGGTGCTGTCGCTCGTCCGTGCTCAGGTGGATCAACGGCCTGGGTCCGTCGCGGTGAGCGGGCCGGGGGAGGACCTGACGTACCGGCGGCTCTGGGACCTCGCGGGTTCCCTCGCGGCCGAGCTGACGGCGCTGGGCGTGCGACGCGGTGACCTGGTCGCCGTCGCCGTGAACCCGTCGGTGGACCTCGTCGTCGCGTTCCTCGGCGTCCTGCGCGCCGGCGCCGCCTACCTGCCCCTCGACAACCGCGCGCCCGCCGACCGCCTCGCGGTGATCCTCGACGAGGCCGCGCCGCAGGTCGTGGTGCGGGCGCGGGACGAGACCCGCTGGTCGACCCCGCTGCCGCCCGGCCTGACCCCGGTGACCGTGCCGGACGAGGTGTCGTCGCAGGTCGATGACGTGGAGGTCGGCCGGGACGACCCCGCGTACGTGGCGTACACGTCCGGCTCGACCGGGCGGCCCAAGGGCGTCGTCGTCCCGCACCGCGCCGTCGTCCGGCTGGTGACCGACGCCGACTACTGCCCCGTCGGCCCTGGTGACAGGGTCGCGAGCCTCTCCAACCCGGCCTTCGACGCGACCACCTTCGAGGTCTGGGCGCCCCTGGCGGTGGGTGGCGCGGTCGTCGCCATCCCCTCGCCGGTGGACCTGGTCCTCGAGGACTGGGTCGCGGCCCTGCGCGACCTGTCGATCACGACGATGTTCCTCACCACCTCGCTCTTCCACTCCATCGCGCGTGAGCTCCCGACGGCGTTCGAGCAGCTGGAACACCTGGTCGTGGGCGGTGAGCAGCTCGATGCGGAGATGGTGCGCCGGGTGCTCGGCTCCCGCCCGCCCGGCCGGATCGTCAACGGGTACGGGCCCACGGAGACCACCACGTTCGCCGCCGTCTTCGAGTGCAGTGCCGAGGCCATGCGCGACGTGGTCCGCACGCCCATCGGGTTCCCGCTGCAGAAGACGACCCTGCACGTCCTCGACGAGGAGCTCCAGCCCGTTCCCGCAGGTGAGACGGGTGAGCTGTGCATCGGCGGGCCCGGTGTCGCCCTGGGCTACCTCGGCCGGCCCGAGCTCACCGCGGAACGGTTCGTCGTCGCGCCCGGCGCCGGGGAGCAGGTCTACCGGACCGGTGACCTGGTCCGGCAGCTCCCGGACGGGGCGCTCGAGGTGGTCGGCCGCCGCGACCGGCAGGTCAAGCTGCGCGGTTTCCGCATCGAGCTGGAGGAGGTCGAGCAGGCCGCCGCGGCGACCGGTCTCGTCGACGCCGTGTTCGTCGAGAAGGTCGGCGACGGGCCCGCCGCCACCCTCGTGGGGTTTGCCCTGCCGACCGCCGGTGGCCAGGAAGAACTGCCGGTCGCGTTGAGGGCGCGTTTAGCGGAGGTGCTTCCGGACTACATGGTCCCGGCGCGCTGGGTCGTGTTGTCGCACGTGCCGCTCGGGCCCACCGGAAAAGCGGACCGCACCGAGCTGCTCGCGTTGCTCGAACCGGTGTCAAGAACGACCGGCGATCTGCCCATAGAGTCCGTTGATGACATCTGCCGCGTCTGGCGGGAAGTGTTGCGGGTAGCACGCGTGGAACCACTCGACAACTTCATTGATTTGGGTGGGAACTCATTGCTCGCCGTTCAGGCGGCGGCCAGGTTGAATGAATTCTTGATTACTTCGGTCGAACCGGCGGAAATCCTTCTCGCCGAGTCGGCCGCGGAACTGGGTGCACGAGTGCGTCATGCGGGGGCCGTCTGATGAGCGGTCCCGCCAGGCTCCACGCGACTATCGCACCGCTGTCATTTGCCCAGGAACGACTTTGGTTCGTGAACGCCGCCGCACCCGAGTCCCCGATCTACAACGTGCCGTTGTTCCTGCGCTGGCGGGGCGAGGTCGACGTCGCCGCGCTGCGCAGGGCGCTGCTCGCGGTGATCGGGAAGCACGAGGTGCTGCGGACCACCTACGAGGACCGGGACGGCACCCGCGTCCAGGTCGTCGGCGAGGCACGCGTCGAGGTCGAGGTCGTCACCCACGACCCCGGCGTCGAGGCGCGGCGCGGGTTCGACCTCGCGGCGGAACCACCGCTGCGGTGCGCGGTCTGGAAGGGACAGCCGGACGGGGACGCGGTCCTGCTGACCATCCACCACATCGCCGTGGACGGGTGGTCGCTGCCCGCGTTGTTCGGCGACCTCGGGACCGCCTACGACGCCGAGCTGGCCGGGCACCGGGCGGACCTGGGCGAGCTGCCCGTCCAGTACGCGGACTACGCGGTCTGGGACCGGGCCGGGTTCGACGAGCAGCTGCTCGCCCACCGCGCCGCCGAGCTGGCGAAGGTGCCCACCGGCCTGAAGCTCGGCGGCGCCTGGCCGGCCTCGGAGGGCTTCCACACCGGTGAGCAGCACCGGTTCGCCGTTCCCGCCGCCACCTGGGAGGCCGTGGGTGAGCTGGCGCGCAAGCTGCGCGCCACGCCGTTCGTCGTGCTGCTGGCCGCGTACGGCGAGGTGATCGGCCGCTGGTCCGCGCGCGACGAGTTCCTGGTCGGCGCCGTCACCGCCAACCGCACGCACCCGTCCGTCGAGGACCTGGTCGGCTTCTTCGTCAACACCGTGCCGCTGCGCTGCACCACGCGTCCGCCCACGTTCGCGCAGCGCTGCGCCGAGCTGCGCCGCGAGGCGTTCGGATCCATGACCTACCAACGCATCCCGTTCGACCAGCTGGTCGCGCGGACGCCCGGCCGGGGGCTGGTGGAGGTCGGGTTCGCGCTGCAGAACATGCCCGCGCCGGACACGACCCGGTGGTCGGCGCCGGACGTGCTGCCGACCGGGACGGCGAAGTACGACGTGCTGCTGATCGTCGAGGAGACGGCCGAGGGCGTCGTCGGGACCCTGGAGCACGACACCGAGCTGTACCCGGCCGAGCTCGGACCGCGGCTGGCCGAGGACTTCGTCGCCCTGCTCACCCGCGCGGTGACCGCCCCCGACGCGCCGCTCGCGGAGTTCGCCCTGCCGAACGGGCCGCTGGAAGCCCCGCGGCCGCTGCCCGCGGCCACGGTGGACCTCGACGAGAGCGAGCTCTCCGAACCCGAACGACGTGCGGCCGAGCTGTTCCGCGCGGTGCTGGCCGAGGCCGGGGTGGAGATCGAGCAGCCCGCGCGCAACGCGAACTTCTTCAGCCTCGGCGGGCACTCGCTGCTGGCCGTGGGCATGCTGGCCCGCGCCCGGCGCGAGCACGGCGCCGTCGTGCGGCCCAGCGAGTTCCTGGCGGAGCCGACCGTGGCGCGGCTGGGAGCGTTGCTGCGCAACGGAACCGGGGCGGCACAGCCCGTGACGGCTCCGGAGGACGGCCCGCGGCCCGCGACGTCCACGCAGCAGCGGTTCTGGTTCCTCGACCGGATTCCCGAGCTGCGCGCCGCGTATCTGGTGCCGACCGTCGTGCACTTCCCCGGTGACACCGGAGTGGACGAGCTGCGGGACGCGGTGGACACCGTGCTCGCGCGGCACCCGTCCCTGCGGTCGCGCTTCCGCTTGGACCACAAGGAGAAGCGGGTCGTCCGCACCACGTCGGAGCCACCGGCGCGGGCGACGGTCACCGACGCGCGCGGCTGGGACGAGGGCAAGCTCGCCGACCACGTCGCCGAGCTGTGCTGGACGCCGTTCGACCTCGCGGCGCAGGCGCCGGTGCGCGCGGAGCTCGTGCTCGTCGCGACCGGTGTGCGACTGGTGCTGTGCGCCCACCACATGGTGGTCGACGGCGTGTCCGTCCGCGTGCTGCTGGACCAGGTCGCGGCCGCCGTGCACCGGCGCCCGCTGCCGGACCCGGTCGACCCGGAACCGTCGGCGGGGCACGCCGACGCGTCCGAGCTCGTCGCCGCGCTGGAAGGAGCACCGACCGACGTGTGCCTGCCGCACGACCGTCCCCGCGCCGCGGTCCAGAGCATCCTCGGAGCCACGGGCACGGCCACGTTCGCCGATGCGGACGCCTTCCGGGCTGTTGCCAAGGAGTCGGGCTGCAGCACGTTCCTCGCCACGGCCGCGGTGCTGGCGGTCGCGCTGGCGCGGAGGTCGGAGCAGCGCGACTTCCTGTTCGCCTTCCCCTGGTCGGGCCGGGAGCACCCGGACGCCGTCGGGATGTTCGTCAACACCCTGGTGCTGCGGGCGGACCTGCGCGGTGACCCGACGTGGCGGGAGGTGCTCGACCGGGTGCGCCGGTCCGCCTCGGTCGCGTACCGGGCGGCGGACGTCCCGTTCGACGAGGTGGTGGGAGCGCTGCACCCGCGGCGCGACCTCAGCAGACCGGCGCTGACGCCGGTCTACGTGGCCGCGGACGACGAGTGGCGGCCACCGCTCGGCGGCGAGCTGCTGCCGCTGGACCCGCTGGCGGTCAAGTACGAGCTGGAGCTGACGGTCACCGAGACCGCGGCCGGGCTGCGGCTCACCGCCGCCTACCAGGCCGACCTGTTCGACGACGACACGATCACGAACCTGCTGGCGGACGTCACCGACGTGGCGGCCGCACTGGTGACCAGTCCCGATGCACCCGCGTGTGAGGAGAAACTGCGTTGACGAAGCTCGATCACGTGCGGGAGGCGTGGGCCGAGGCACTGGACATCACGCCCGACGAGGTGCCCACCGAGGTCAGTTTCTTCGACGCCGGCGGCAACTCGTTGCTGTTGCTGCTGCTCTGGGAACGCCTCAACGGCCTCACGACCCGCGACCTGAAGGCGGCCGACCTCTTCGAGCACAGCACCGTGCTGGCCCAGACCGAGTTCCTCGAGGGCACCGACGAACCGGTCGCCGCCGCGGCGACCTCCCGGTCGGCGCTGCTCGGCCGCTCGCGCAGGGAAGCCTCATGAGCGACACGGACGTCGCGGTCGTCGGCGTCGGCTGCCGCTTCCCGGACGCCTGGACGCCCGAGCAGTTCTGGCGCAACATCGACGCCGGCCGGGTGTCCGTCCAGGACCTCACCGCCGAGCAACGCCGGGCCGGCGGCATCACCGACGACGTCGCCGCGCAGCCGGACTTCGTCGCGAAGGGCACGTCCCTGCCGGGAGTGGCCGACTTCGCGGGCGAGTTCTTCGGCTACCCGCCGGCGGAGGTCGACATCATCGACCCGCAGCAGCGGATCTTCCTGGAGGTCTGCTGGGAGGCCCTGGAGGCGGCCGGGCACCCGCCGCGCAAGGACGGTCCCGTCACGGGCGTCTTCGCCGGCAGCGCGGCCGGGACGTACTCGGCGGCGGTGTTCGCCGCCAAGACGCAGGCGGAGGGGCTCGCCGCGGCCATCGACGACCTCGGCCTGACGCTCGGCGGCCAGGCCGACTTCCTGACCTCGCGGGTGGCCTACAAGCTCGGCATGCGCGGCCCGGCCGTGAGCGTGCAGACGGCGTGCTCGTCGTCGTTGTACGCGGTGCACTACGCCGTGCTGAGCCTGCTCTCCGGTGAGTGCGACATCGCGCTCGCCGGCGGCTCGACGGCGCTGGAACCGTTGGCGGGCTACCACTACCAGCCCGGCGGGCTGCTGTCGGAGGACGGGTTCTGCCGGTCGTTCGACGCGAAGTCGAGCGGCACGTCGTTCAGCTCCGGCGTAGGTGTCGTGGCGTTGCGGCGGCTGTCCGACGCACTCGCCGACGGCGACCCGATTCTCGCGGTCGTCAAGGGCAGCGCAGTCGGCAACGACGGCGCGGACCGGCCCGGCTACACGGCGCCGAGCCCGGCGGGTGTGGCCGAGGTCGTCGCGACGGCGCTGCGGATCGCGGGCGTGTCCGCCGACGACCTGCGGTACGTCGAGGCGCACGGCTCCGGCACGCCGCTCGGCGACCACGTCGAGCTGATCGGGCTGAGCAAGGGGTTGCGGCGCAGCACGCACCGCACCGGCTTCGTCGGGCTGGGGTCGGTGAAGACCAACCTCGGGCACTGCGGACCGGCCGCCGGCATCGCGGGGTTCATCAAGGCCGTGCACATCGCGCACACCGGAACCCTGCCGCCGCACCCGTTCTTCGACCGAGCCCGCGACGAGGGCGAGCTGGCCGAGAGCCCGTTCTACCTCACGCGGACGGCCGGGAGCGACACCGACCCGAACCGCCACGTGCTGGTCAACTCGATGGGCGTCGGCGGCACGAACGTCGCCGCCGTCCTCGCTGCCCCGCCCGCCGCGACGACGCCGTCGGCGCAGGCCGGTGAGGTAGTGCGGCTGGTGCTGTCGGCCCGGTCGCGCGGCGAGCTGGACGCGATGTCGAAGCGCCTCGCCGACGAGCTGGACCGCGGCGAGCACTCGGCCGAGGACATCGCCCACACGTTGCGGGTCGGACGTCAGTCGTTCGCGGAACGGCGGGTCGTCACCGCGGCACCGGAGAAGCTCGCGGCGGCACTGCGCCTGCCGCGGCCACCCGCCGTGCAGACGAAGCGCGGTACCGCCCGGCGCGTGGTCGTCGTCGGCGAGGCCTCACCCGAACTCCTCGCCGCACTGCCCGCTTCCACGCAGGTCGTCGCGGAAGCCCCGGCCTCGCCGCCGAAGGACGCGGTCGTCGTCGGCACCGGCCTGTGGGACGCGCTGACCACGGCGTGGCTCCACGGCGTCGAGGTGCGGTGGGACGCCGTGTCGAAGGGCCGCCGGGTCGTGCTGCCGACGTACCCGTTCCAGCGCAAGCGGTACTGGCTGCTCGACCGGCTGCCGCCGATTGCCGCGGTGCCGCAACCCGTTGCGCCACAGCCCGTTGTGGAGAAGGCCGCTGTCGGTGACGACGTGGAGAGCGACGTCGCCGCGGTCTGGCGCGAGCTGTTCGGCGTCGAGACGATCGGGGTCGACGACGAGTTCGGCTCCCTCGGCGGCACGTCGCTGCTGTCGGTGCAGATGGCGTTCGAGCTCCAGCAACGCCACGGCGTGCTGGTGAACGTGCACCGCGCGGGCGGCAGCAAGGCCACCGTGCGCCGGATCGCCGAGATCATCCGCGGCAAGCTCGCCGGAGCCGAACGCGGTGCGGCCGACATCGACCCGATCGCGGACGGCGACGGCGACCTGATGGACGCCGACATCCAGCTGCCGCTCGGCGACATCGCGCCGTCCAACAACGGCACGGGCGTGCTGCTCACCGGCGCGACCGGCTTCCTCGGCGCGTTCGTGCTGCACGAGTTGCAGAAGGCGCGGCAGGGCACCATCCACTGCCTGGTCCGCGCGGACGACGAGGCGCAGGCCTGGGCACGGCTGACCGAGGCGGCGGAGAAGTACCTGCTGCCCGCGCCGGACCCGTCCCGCGTGCGCGCCGTTCCCGGTGACCTCCGCGAGGTCGGCGAGGTGTGCCGGGCGCACCCCGAACTGGCCGCGGACGTCGGCCAGGTGCTGCACGTCGCCGCGAAGGTCGTGTTCACCGAGCCGTACCGGGTGCTGCGCGAGGACAACGTGCTGCCGATGGTCGAGCTGCTGCGGTGGATGCGCGAGAGCGGCGTCGGCGAGTTCAGCTTCGTGTCCACGGTCGCCGCGACGGCACCGGCGCTCGGTGCCGGCGGACGCGTGCTGGAGAAGCGCGCCCAGTCGCTCGACCCGCAGCAGGGCGGGTACGGCGCCGGCAAGTGGGCGGGCGAACGCCTGCTCGAACGGGCCGAGGCCGACGGCATGCGCGTGCGGATCTTCCGGCCGGGGTTCATCCTCGCCGACAGCCGCACGGGCGCCTGCAACGACCGCGACCTGATCTGGCACATCCTCGCCAGCGGCCTGGCCGTCGGCGCCCACCCGGTCGACGACCGGGCGAACCCGATGGCACCGGTCGACGTCGTGTCGAGGGCGATCGCGGAGCTGTCCGCCGACCCGCGGGCCGTCGGCCGCGCGTACCACCTGATCGACGAGAAGTGCCACGGCCTGCGCCAGGTCTTCGAGCTGCTCGACCTCCATACCAAGCCGCTGCCCTCGGACGAGTGGCTCGCGCTGGTCGGCAGGGAGGCCCTGGCCACCGGCAACGAGGTGCTGTCCACGATGGCGCTCTACGAGGTCGAGGGCCACGAGCTGGGCGAGGACGGCATGGAGGCCACGGCGTGGCGCTCCTGGTTGCGGGACAACGATCTCAGCTCCGCGCCGACCACCTCGGTGCTGCGAGGAGGGCTGGCCTACCTCGGGGAGCGGAACGCGGCGATGCGCGCCGTGCTGCCGGAGACCGCGGCAGCGGGACAGCAGGGACTCGGGGGGAACTCGTGATCGCGGTACTCGGCGCGGGCGTGATGGGCACCGGCATCGCCACGCTCGCCATCGGACACGGCGTCGACGTCACCCTCGTCGACGTCGACGACGACAAGCTCGCCACGGCGCGTGCGGCGGTGAAGCAACAGCTGCGCGGCGCCAAGATCATGGGCACGATGCCCAAGTCCGGACCCGTGGGCGAGCTGGTGTGCACCACGGACCTGAGCGACGTCGCGGCCGCCGAGGCGGTGGTCGAGGCCGTCACCGAGCTCGCCGACCTCAAGGCGAAGGTGCTCGCCGAGGTGTCGGCGATCGTGGCGCCGGGCACGTTGCTGCTCACCAACACCTCGGCCATCCCGGTCGACGAGCTGGCGTCGGTCGTGCAGCGGCCGGAGGACGTGGCGGGCGCGCACTTCATGAACCCGCCGTACGTGATCCGCATGGTCGAGGTCATCCGCGGCCCGCGCACGAGCGAGGCCGCGATGGACTCGGTGCGCACGCTGCTCGGGAAGCTCGACCGCGATCTCGTCGTGGTCGGCGACGGGCCGGGGTTCGTCATCAACCGGGTGCTGCAACGGGTCATCAACGAGTCCGCCCGCATCGTCGAGGAGGGGCTGGCCACGCCCGAGGACGTGGACGCGCTGTTCGAGGGGTGCCTGGGCCACCGCACCGGCCCGCTCGCCACGGCGGACCTCATCGGGCTGGACAACGTCGCGGACAGCCTGCGGGTGCTGCACGAACGCACCGGTGACGCCGGGTACGCGCCGTGCGACCTGCTGCTCGCGAAGGTGCGCGACGGCGAGTTCGGACGCAAGACGGGCAAGGGTTTCTACGAGCACGGAGGAGTTTGGGCGTGAGCATCACCGTGGGGCTGCACGACTTCCTCGTCTCCCGCACCAAGAGGGCGTGGGAACCGGACGAGGACCTGTTCGCCGCCGGCGTCGTCTCGTCGCTGTTCGCGCTGGAGCTGGTGGTGTACCTGGAGAAGGCGCACGGAGTCGAGGTCGAGGGCGAGTACCTGAGCATCGACAACTTCCGCACCATCAGCCGCATCGAGAAGATGGTGCACGAGCTGCAGGCGGCCACACCGTGAGCGACGTCCTCGGCTCCGCGCTGGAGCTGCTGACCGAGCGCGTGGCGGACAAGGCGGCCGGGTGGGACCGCGCGGGCGTGCTGCCCGTGGAGGTCCTCCGCGAGCTGGGGGCCAAGGGCGTGCTCTGCGCCCAGGTGTCCACTTCGGACGGCGGACTCGGCCTGTCCAGCGTCGAGAACGGCGAGCTGACCGCGCACCTCGGCACGTTGTGCGGCTCGACCAGGAGCGTGGCGACCTCGCACGGCATGGCCGCGTGGGTCGTCACGCGGCTCGGGTCGCGGCGGCAGCGGGCTGCGTTCCTGCCGCGGCTGACGAGTGGCGAGCTGGCCGCGGTCGCGTTCAGCGAGTCCGGTGCGGGCAGCGACCTCCAGTCGATGACGACCGAGATCCGGCGCGACGGCGACGACGTCGTCGTGTCGGGCGAGAAGGTCTGGATCACCGTCGCCGCGTACGCCGACCTGGTCGTCGTGTTCGGCAGGTTCGGTGAGGGCGCCGGTGCCGTCGTGGTGCCCACGAACACGCCCGGGGTGCACGTCGAACGGATCCCCGAGCCGCTCGGGTGCCGTGCGGCCGGGCACGCGGTCGTCCGGCTCGACGACGTCCGGCTGCCCGCGGACCACCTGCTCAGCGGCGCCGGCATGTCGCTCGGCCTGCTGGTCACCTCCGCGCTGACCTACGGCCGGCTCTCGATCGCCTGGGGCTGCGTCGGAATGCTCCGCACCTGTCTGCGCGAGGCCACGGGCCACGCGCGGTCGCGCACCCAGTTCGGCGTTCCGCTGGCCGAGCACCAGCTGGTCGCCGGGCACCTCGCCGACCTGGTGGTCGCCGAGCAGGTCGCGACGAGGATGTGCGAGCACGCCAGCCGGTGCTGGGACGACGGCACGCCGGAGCTGGTGACGGCGTCCGTGCTCGCCAAGCACGTGTCGGCCACGAACGCGGCCCGCGGCGCCGCCACCGCCGTCCAGGTCCTCGGGTCGGCCGGGGCGCGGGAGACCCACCCGGTCGCGAGGGCGTACCGGGACGCGAAGCTCATGGAGATCATCGAGGGCAGCAACGAGATCTCGCGGTTGCTGCTGGCGGGTGCGGCATGAGCATCGGCATCGGTTCTGTCCATTGTGTACTTCCCGAGCGGCTCGTGGCGGTGGCCGAGCTGCCGGAGTTCGAGGCGCTCGGGCACGACGAGGCGGAGTTCGCCAGGGCGTGCGGCATCGAGACGATCTCGGAGTTCGACGACGTCACGGCCGGCGACCTCGCCGTGCGCGTGACGCAGGAGCTGCTCGACCGCGACCCCGTCGAGCCCGACCTGCTGATGCTGGTCGGCCCGCGCGCACCGGACGTGCTGCTCGGCTCCGACGTCTGCCGCGTGCAGGCCGAGACGAAGCTCAGCGGCGCGTTCGCGTTCACCGTCGACGGCCTGGGCTGCACGGGTTCCAGCGCCGCCTGGGCGCTCGGACGCGACCTGCTGCTCGCCGACCCGGCGAAGCAGTCGGTGCTCATCACCCACGCCAGCAGGCCGACCGGCGCGGACCGGGTGCGGTTCCCGGTCACCGTGATCGGCGACGGCGCGTGCGCGATGACGCTGGTCAAGGGCGGCCGCCCGGTCCTGCGGGCGCACCGGATGGAGACCGACGGCACGTTCCACGACCTGTTCGGTGTCGATTACAAGCAGACGCCCTGGTACGAGTGGCGCGAGGAATGCGGGTCGCCCGACCGCTACCGCTTCGAGCTGGCCATGCACAGCAAGGTCCGGCTCGGGAAGCTCGTGAAGGCCGTGCTCGCGGACGCGGGGATCGAACGGTCGGACGTCGCGGCGACGCTCATGCAGAACGTCACCGCCGGCGCGTACGACTTCTACCAGTCCCTCCTGGACGTCCGCATCCACCCCGTCTGCCGCGAGAACCTGGCCCGCTACGGCCACCTCGGCGCGATGGACGTGGTCCTGAACCTCGACCGGCTGCTGGCGAGCGGGGAGCTCGCCGAGGGAGATCTGGTGCTGGTGCTGAACAACAGCCCGGTCGCCGCCTGGGCGGTGACGTTGTGGGAACTGTGAAATGCCTCGTCTGGGACCTCGACCGGACCCTGTGGGCCGGGACGTTGCTGGAGGGCTTCGAACCCGTCCTCTCCGACGAGGTCCGCGAGACCATCGTCGAGCTGGACCGGCGGGGGATCCTGCAGTCCGTCGCCAGCCGCAACGACCACGACCACGCGTGGGAGTGGCTGGAGAAGCTCGGCGTCGCCGAGTACTTCGTGCTGCCGCAGATCGGCTGGGGCGCGAAGTCCGACTCGGTCCGCGAGATCGCGGACAAGCTCAACTTCGCGCTGTCGGCCATCGCCTTCGTCGACGACCAGCCGACCGAACGCGCCGAGGTCACCTACCACCTGCCCGAAGTGCGCGTCTACGAGGCCGAACGGGTCGCGGAGCTGCTGTCGCTGGAGGAGTTCACGCCGGCGACGATCACCGTCGACTCGGCCCGCCGGCGTGAGATGTACCAGGCGGGCTTCCGCCGGGACACGGCACGCGCCGAGCACGCCGGTCCCGACGAGGAGTTCCTGAGGTCGCTCGACCTGGTCATGACCATCAGCCGGGCCACCGAGTACGAGCTGGCCAGGGCCGAGGAGCTGACCCTGCGCACCAGCCAGATGAACGCCACCGGCGTGCACTACTCGGACGCGGACCTGCGCGCGCTGCTGGCCGACCCCGGGCACGAGGTGCTGGTCGTGACGATGGCGGACCGGTTCGGCCCGCACGGCGCGGTCGGGTTGCTGCTGCTGGAGAAGCACGCCACGGCCTGGCACCTGAAGCTGCTCGCGACGTCCTGCCGGGTGGTCGCGTTCGGCGCGGGGGCGGTGCTGCTGCGGTGGCTCGCCACCGAGGCGGCGCTGGCGGGCGCGCACCTCGTCGCGGACTTCAGGAAGACCGAGCGCAACCGCATGATGGAGGTCGCCTACCGGTTCGCCGGGTTCCGCACCGAGGACTGCGCGTGCCTCGCATCCGTGGACACCCAGGACGTCCAGCACCTCCACCTCGTGCCGCAGCGGCACGAGCCACCGACCACCATGACCCTGGACGCGGTGAGGCTCGCATGAACACGCTGTACGACTGGTTCGCGCGGTCGGCCGAGCGCCACCCGGACCTCGTCGCCATCGAGGTCGGGGGACAGGCCCTGACCTACCGGGAGCTGCGCGAGCGCTCGGACGCGGTGGCCGCCGGGATCCTCGCCGCGCACGGCTCGGTCCCGAAGCGGATCGCGCTGCCCGCCGACCGGTCCCTGCCCACCTACCTCGGTTACCTGGCCGCACAACGGCTCGGCGCCACCGTCACCCCGGTCAACCCGGCTCACCCGGAGTCGCGCAACCAGGCGATCCTGGAGCTGGCGAGGCCCGACCTCGTCCTGTCCCAGGTGGACGAACGCGACGGCGAGCTGCCGCCGCCGGCCGCCCAGGACGTCGCCTACATCCTGTTCACCTCCGGCTCCACCGGCAGGCCGAAGGGCGTGCCGATCACGCACGCCAACCTGGCGCCGTACATCGCGCACAACATCGCGAAGTTCGACGTCGGGCCTGGCTGCCGGATGTCGCACACGTTCGACCTCACCTTCGACCCGTCGGTGTTCGACCTGTTCGTCACGTGGGGCGGTGGCGCGACCCTGGTCGTGCCGGAACGCGCCGAGCTGCTGGAACCGGTGAAGTACCTCGCCGACCGCGGGATCACGCACTGGTTCTCGGTGCCGTCGGTCGTCTCGGTCAGCGCCAACCTCCGCAACCTGCCCACGGGCGTGGAGAACTCGTTGCGGCACAGCATCTTCATCGGCGAGCAGCTCACCTACGGCCAGGCGCGGGCGTGGCAGGAGGTCGCACCGCAGGCGGCCATCACCAACGTCTACGGCCCGACCGAGCTGACGGTGGCGTGCACCGAGTACACGCTGCCGCTCGACCCGGCGGACTGGCCCGAGACGTCGAACGACACCGTGCCGATCGGCCCGGTCTACGGGTTCCTCGACTCGGTGGTGCTCGACGACGGCGAGCTGTGCGTGCGCGGCTCGCAGCGGTTCGGCGGCTACCTCGACCCCGCGGACAACACCGGGCGGTTCCTCCCGGCGCACCTGCCGTTGTCGCGGGAGCACTACTACCGCACGGGCGACCGGGTGCGCGAGGAGAACGGCCACTGGGTGCACCTCGGCCGCCTCGACAACCAGGTCAAGATCCGCGGCTACCGGATCGAGCTCGGCGAGGTCGAGGCCGCCCTGCGCGGGCACGAGGACGTGCGCGACGCCGTGGTGGTCGCGGCCGACACCGGTGCCGAGACCGAGCTGGTCGCCTACTTCACCGGCGCACCGCACACCACCGTCGAGCTGGTGCGGTGGCTGCGCAAGCGGTTGCCGATCCACATGGTGCCCCGGCGGTTCCACCACCTGCCGGAGATCCCGCTCAACGCCAACGGCAAGGCCGACCGCAAGGTGCTCCGGGAGCTGGTCCACTCATGACCTCGTTGCACGAGAAGCTGATCCGCCAGGTCTACCCGCCGGCGGGCCCGGTCAGGGTGCTGGTCGCGGCGAACATGGGCCACGGCCTGTCCAACGGCATGCTGCTCACCGTCGTCGTGCTGTACTTCACGAACTCGGTGCACATCCCTGCCACCCACGTCGGCATCGGCCTGACCGTCGCCGCCGCGCTGAAGATGGCCGTGAGCGTCCCGCTGGGACACCTGACGGACGTCATCGGCGCCCGCACCGCGGCGGTCGCGTTCCACATCGTGCGCGGCGGGTTCATCGCCGGGTACGTGCTCGCCGAGAACGCCGTGGCGTTCGCGGTCGTGGCGACCCTCGTCTACGTCGCCGAGTCCGGCGCCCACTCGACCGAGGCGACGGTGGTGGCGGCCGCGATGCCGCCGGAGGAACGCGTCAAGGCCCGCGCCTACACCCGGTCCGCCAACAACATCGGCTTCTCCGTCGGCGCGCTGGCCGGCGGTGTGGCGCTGACGGCCGACTCACGGCCGGTGTACGTGACGCTGCTGCTGATCTGCGCCGTGCTGTACGCGGCCAGCGGTCTCGTCTACCTCAAGCTCCCCGACGCCGACAAGGTCGCGCGGCCCGAGGGCGCCAGCCGGTGGGAGGTGCTGAAGGACCGGCCGTTCGCCGTGTTCGGCATGCTGAACATCCTGCTGGTGATGAACGTCGGCATCCTGCTCGTCGCGCTGCCCATCTGGATCTCGCAGAAGACGAGCGCCCCGCCGGTGCTGTACTCCGTGATCCTGGTGCTCAACACGATCATGGTCGTGCTGTTCCAGGTCCGGGCCAGCGAGGGCGCCGAGACGATCGAGGGTGGCGCGAAGGCGTTGCGCCGCTGCGGTCTGCTGCTGGCGGTGTGCTGTGCGCTGTTCGCGTTCGCGCAGGGCCAGTCGACGTGGGTCGCGATCGCGTTCCTGCTCGCCGGCGCCGTCGTGCACGCGATCAGCGAGCTGCTCTACAGCGCGGGGTCGTGGGCGTTGGCCTTCGAGCTGGCACCCGAGCACGCGCACGGCCAGTACCAGGGCTTCTTCGGCATGACGTCCGACCTCGGGTCGATGATCACGCCGATCGTGGTGACCACGCTGATCATCGGCCAGGGCTGGCCGGGCTGGCTGGTGCTCGGCGCGTTGCTGCTGGCCGCGGGCTTCGCGGCACCGTCGGTCGCCCGGTGGGCGGCCGCCACCCGACTCCAGGAAAAGGCGGTGTGACCGCGGTGGACTTCAGCCTGTTCTACTTCGCCAACGACAACTGCTCGCTCGACGCGGACCGGTACGACCTCCTGCTGTCGGGCGCGAAGTTCGCCGACACCCACGACTTCGCGGCCGTGTGGACGCCGGAGCGGCACTTCCACCCGTTCGGCGGGATCTACCCGAACCCGGCCGTGACCGGTGCCGCGATCGCCGCCGTGACCGACCGGATCGGCATCCGCGCGGGCAGCGTGGTCTCCCCGCTGCACCACCCGCTGCGGGTCGCCGAGGAGTGGTCGGTGGTCGACAACCTCTCCGGCGGCCGGGCCGGCATCTCGCTCGCGTCGGGCTGGCACGCCACGGACTTCGTGCTGCGCCCGGAGAACTACGAGAACCGCCGCCAGGTCGTGCTCGACAACGTCGAGCAGATCCGCGCCCTGTGGCGCGGCGAGACCCGGTCCTTCGTGGACGGTGCCGGGAACACGAGCGAGGTGCGGATCTTCCCGCCGCCCGTGCAGCGCGAGCTGCCGATCTGGGTCACCAGCGCGGGCGGGGGGGAGACGTTCCGCAACGCGGGCCGGATCAAGGCGGGCCTGCTCACCCACCTGCTCGGGCAGGACCTGGACGACCTCGCCGGCAAGATCGCGCAGTACCGCGAGGAGGCCGGCGACGCCGCGCACGTCGTGCTGATGGTGCACGCGTTCCTGGGCGACGACGAGGACGAGGTGCGCGAGGTCGTCCGCGAACCGATGTCCGCCTACCTGCGCAGCTCCATCAACCTGCTGCTGGGCTCGCAGCTGCCCGGCGCGAAGCGGATCGACCCGGCGAAGCTGCGGGAGTCCGAAGTGGACTTCCTGGTGCAGCGCTCGTTCGACCGCTACTACGACGACGGCGGCCTGCTCGGCACCGTGCCCAAGGCGCTGAAGGTCGTCGAACGGGCCCGCGCCATCGGCGTCGACGAGATCGCGTGCCTGATCGACTTCGGCATCGACACCAAGCAGGTGCTGGCCGGCCTGGACCACCTGAACGAGCTCCGACTTCTTGCGAGGAAGCCTTGACCCACGTCCACGCCCTGTCCGACCGGTACATCGAGGAGTTCGCGACCCTCGACCCGATCAACGGCAGCTACCTCGGCATCCCCGGCCACGACGAGGACCTCACCGACTTCTCGCCGGAGGGCTACGCGGCCCGCGGCGAGCTGCGCGCCCGCACGCTGCGCGAGATGGCCACCGCCCCGGCCGCCGACGAGGGCGAGGAGCTCGCCAGGGAGGTGTTCCAGGAGCGGGTCGGCACCGAGCTCGACCTCCACGAGGCCGGGCTGGACGAGGCCTGCGTCAACACGATCAACAGCCCCATCCAGGACATCCGCATCACGTTCGACCTCATGTCGTCGGAGACCACCGGGGACTGGGAGAAGATCGCCCGGCGGCTGGCGAAGGTGCCGGAGACGCTGGAAGGTCTCGGCGCGTCCCTCGCGAAGGCCCTGGTGCGCGGCACCTCCACGTCCGGACGGCAGCTGGTCAAGATCGCCGGCCAGTGCGACACGTGGGCGGGCAACGCGGACCCGGAGTCGTTCTTCACGAAGTTCGTGCGCGGCGCGGAGGTCCCGGCGGCCCTGAAGGCCGAGCTGGAGACGCACGCCGAGGCGGCCAACGAGGCGTTCGCCGGCTTCGCCCGGCAGCTGCGCGAGGACATCGCGCCGAAGGCACCGGACCGCGACGGCGTCGGCGCCGAGATCTACTCCCTGTGGTCACGCCAGTTCCTGGGCGCGCGCATCGACGTGCAGGAGGCGTACGACTGGGCGTGGGGCGAGTTCGCCCGCATCGAGAAGGAGATGCTCGCCCTCGCCGACCGCATCAAGCCGGGTGCCTCCCTCACCGAGGCCGCCGAGGTCCTCGACGCCGACCCGCGGTACCTGGTCGAGGGCCGCGAGCAGTACGGCGAGTGGATGCAGAAGCTGAGCGACCAGGCCCTGAGCGACCTGCGCGGCGTCCACTTCGACATCCCCGACGAGCTGATGAGGTTCGAGGTCAGGCAGGCGCCGCCCGGCGGCTCCGTCGGCCAGTACTACGCCGCGCCCACCGAGGACTTCTCCCGCCCCGGCAGCACCTGGTGGACCGCACCGGCCGAGCAGACGACGTTCCCGACGTGGCGGCAGATCTCCACGCTGTACCACGAGGGCGTGCCCGGTCACCACCTCCAGCTCGGCACGGCCGTGTACCAGGCGGGCAGGCTGAACAAGTACCAGCGCCTGCTCGCGTTCGCCTACGGCCACGGCGAGGGCTGGGCCCTGTACACCGAGAAGCTCATGCGCGAGCTGGGGTACGTCTCGTCGGACGGCGACGTCTTCGGTTCGCTGACCGACGAGCTGTACCGCGCGACGCGGGTGATCGTCGACATCGGCATGCACCTCGGCCTGGAGGTGCCGCGCGGCACCGGGTTCCACGAGGGCGAGAGGTGGACGCGGGACCTGGCGCTCGAGTTCTTCCTGACCCGCACCACGGTCCGCGAGTCGCTGGCCCGCGACGAGGTGGACCGCTACCTCGGGTGGCCGGCGCAGGCCACGTCGTACAAGCTCGGCGAACGCATGTGGCTCGACGCGATCGCGGACGCCCGCGCGCGGCACGGGTCGGCGTTCGACCTCAAGGCGTTCCACATGCGGGCGCTGGAGATGGGCTCGATGGGGCTCGACACGCTGCGGGTGCAGCTGGCGAAGCTCTGACGTGCCGGGGGCGCACTGGGAACCGGTGCGCCCCCGGTCGGGTCAGCTCGCGTAGACCTCGAACTCGTAGATCCGCGCCGCCGTGTTGCCGTTGTTCGCCGGCGTGGTCACGTTCAGCTTCACGTACCGCGCCTGCCGCGGCGTGAACCGGTGGTACGACCGGCTCGCCCGCACCGAGGACACGTCCGCCACCGTCGTCCAGCTCGTGCCGTCGGTCGACGTCTGGACGGTGTACGCGCCCGTGTTGAACCCGGTGGTCTCACCGCCGAGCCCCGCGTGCTTCAGGACGACCGACCCGACGGTCTGCGCCGAGCCGAGGTCGACCTGGAGGAACTTCGTGCCGCTCGCCAGGGAACACCACTTGCCGGACAGGCTGCCGTCGAACGCCTTCGCCGCCGCCTCGGAGTCGGCGCAGGGCGCGGACGCCGTGGAAGGCTTGCCCAGAGCCAGGTTCGTGCCGAGGGCGGGCGCTGCCGGCGGGGGAGTGAAGCCGTCGTTGTAGGACGGCGGCACGTCCGCGGCGTTCGTCCCCCAGGCGCTGGGCGACGACCCCATCGTGTAGTTCAGCGTCGTGTTCCCGGAGATGTCCCCGTACCGCAGCCAGCTCCGCGTCTGGGCGGTGCCGTTGCGGGTGAAGCTCTGCACGTACTGCGCCGACGGGCCGGCGCCCGAGGCGTTGATCTGCAGCGTGGCACCGGGGCGGGTGACCGTGATCGCCGGGAACAGCGGGCCGTGCAACGCCAGCACGTCGGCACCCGGCGTGGGCGGGTACATGCCCATCGCCGACCAGACGTACCACGCGGAGGTGGCGCCGAGGTCGTCGTTGCCGGGCAGGCCGCCGGCCGCGGTGGTGAACGACTCGGTCATCACGCGCCGCACCGCCGCGCTCGTGCCCTGCGGGTAGGCGGCGTAGTGGTAGGCCCACGGCACGCCGTGCTCCGGCTCGTTGCCGATGTAGAAGTACGGCTGGCTGAGTCCGCCGTTGAGCTGGGTGAAGTGGTGGTCGAGGCGCTGCACCGCGGTCTTCGGCCCGCCCATCAGGTTGATGAGGCTGCCGAAGTTCCACGGCACCATCCACGTGTACTGCGACGCGTTGCCCTCGGTGTAGCCGCTCGGGCTGCCGGGCGTGACGGGCCACGCCCACGAGCTGTCGCTGTTGCGCTTCTGCACGTACCCCGACTCGGGGTTGTACACGTTGGACCACCACTGGGCGCGGGTCATGTAGGTGTTGTACTTCGCCGTGTCACCGACAGCTTTGGCGAACTGCGCGACGGCGAAGTCGGAACCCGAGTACTCCAGCGAGTCCGACGGGTCCTCGGTGACGAAGTGCCTGCTGAGGTACCCGGACTGGCGGCCGCGGATCGCGCTGCCCTGCGTGGTGCCGCCGTTGGAGCTCTTGTCCATCAACGCCAGCGCGGCCGCGGTGTCGAAGCCGCGCACGCCGAACGCGTACATGCTCGCCACGACGATCGGCCCGGGGTCCCCGTTCATCACGAAGATCTCCTGGCTGTTGTGCGACCACTTCGGCAGCAGCCCGCCCTGCTGGCCGTCGAGGACCATGGACTTGGCGATGTCACTGGACTCCGCCGGTGCCAGCAGCGCTATCAGCGACGCCCACGAGCGGTAGATGTCCCAGCCGGAGTAGTTCTGGTACACGGTGTGCGACGCGGTGCGGACGGTCTGGTCGAAGCCGCGGTACTGGCCGTTGACGTCGCTCGCGATGTTCGGGTTCTGGAACACGTGGTAGAGCGCCGTGTAGAACTTCTGCAGGTCCGCGGCCGAGCCACCGGTCGCCTGCACCCGGTTCAGCACGTCGTTCCACGAGGTGTCGGCCGCCGCCCTGGTGGCCGCGAAGTCGAAGCCCGGGTTCTCCGCCGCGAGGTTGGCCTGCGCGCCGGCCACGCTGACGAACGAGATGCCGACCTTGAGCTGCACCACCGGGTTCGACGACGTGTCGAACGTGACGTAGCCGCCCGAGCTCACCCCGCTGGTGCTCGCCGACCCGGCGGTCACCGTGCCGCCGAGCCACGTGCCGAAACCGGTGGGCGCGCGGTCGAACTGGATGGCGTAGTAGAGCGGGTAGGTCTTGGACGAGCCGCAGAAGCCGCCGCCGGTGAACGTACCGGTGAGCTGGCTTCCGCTGATCGAGATCGACCCGGTGCGGTTGCCCGTGGCGCTGCGGCTGCTGTTGACCAGCACCCTGGCCGTGGTCGTGCTCGGGTAGGTGAGCTTCATGAACCCGGTGCGCTTGGTGGCGCTCAGCTCGACGCCGGTGTTGTAGGTGTCCAGCCGGTTCTTGTAGTAGCCGGGCGACGCCGCCTCGTTGGACTTCGTGTACGTGCCCGCGTAGCCGGTCCAGTTCGACCCCGGTGAGGTGGCGACGTTGCCGGTGATCGGGAGGATGCCGAGGTCCTCGTTGTTGGCGCAGCCCGCGCCGTTGAAGTGGGTGAGGCTGAACTCCTCGATCTTCGCGTCGCTGTAGCGGTAGCCGGACGGGGAGGCGGTCGGCGTGTCCGGGCTGAGCTGCACCATGCCGAACGGCACGACGGCGCCGGGGTAGGTGCTGCCGCCCGCGCCGCCGGGCACCGGGTTGGGCGAGTTGCTGTTGTCCGTGCCGATGAACGGGTTCACGTGCTGGGTGAGTGCCGCGGCGGCGCGCGGTGCGGCCACCGCGGGCGTGGCGGCGGCAAGGCCTGCCACCAGCAGACCGGCCGCGAGCAGCGGGATGGAGTGTCTGGCGCGTCGGTGCAGGGAGCCGAGCATGGACCTTCCTCTCTTCGGTTGTCGTGCGGTGTCCTGGGCAGGGAGGGAAGACAACGTTGTCAACGCCCGCGCCGGGGCGCCGTCGGAGGTGGCGGGCCGATCAGCAGGCGGGGAAGAGCGCTCTCGTGCCGCCGGTGGCCTGCCGGTCGCTGAACCGGCAGCCGAACCTCGGGTCGTCGGTCCGCCGCACGTCGTCACCGGCCGGTCGCGTGCCGCGGTCCACCCACGTCGTCAGGTCGCGCCAGGCGGCGCCGGCCTCGGCGGGGGAGAACTCGCAGTGGTCGACCGTGCGGATCGCGCGCTGCACCAGCAGGTGCGTGCGGCCCCGGCGCGCCGCGTCGTCGCGGTAGTCCTGCTCCATCTTGAACGGCACGAACAGGTCGCCGATGCCGTGCAGCGACACGACCGGAGCGCTCGGCAGGCCCTGGACGGCGGGGATCTCGGTGAGCGCCCACGTGTTCCGCGCGACGGGGTTCGCGGCGCGAACGCGCTGCACGGTCGCGTTGACGTCCACCGGCGAGTTCGGCCGGTAGCGCGTGCCGACGTTCGTGGCGACCAGCTGCGGGTTCTCGGCGAGGTTCTGGCTCGCCGAGGCGGCGACGAGCCCGAACAGGAAGTCCTGCCAGTAGGCGTAGGCGGCGTCGGTGCCGGGCCGCGCGCCGCCGGACAGGGTGGCGACCAGGGCGCGGAACTGCTCGTCGTCGCCCGCCAGCGCCTGCCGGATGCGCGGCACGACGGTGGTCTGGTAGTCCGGCGGCAGCGGGTAGGCGCGGATGCCGGTGAGGGTCTGCGCGACGAGGTGGAAGCTCAGGAAGTAGTCGAACAGCTCGTGGTCGCCCACCACGCCGCACATCGGCAGGGCGCCCGCGTAGAAGCCGGGGTGCTGCTCCAGGGACCGGGCGATGACGTGCCCGCCCATCGAGACACCGGCGAGGAAGACCTTCTCCGGCCGCCGCACCAGCCGCCCGAAGAGCGTCGCGAGCTCACGGGTCGTGGTGACGCCGGCCCGGACGTCGTAGGCGTTGCTGTAGTACGACGACGCCGCCCACGCGTAGCCCTCGTCGAGCCACTGCTGCCGCAGCCCGTACGAGGGCGCGTCGACCGTGAGGACCTTGCCGGTGCCGCGGTAGCCGTGCGCCCACATCGCGAGCCGGCCGTTCCAGCGCGGCGGCACCTCGATGACGTAGCCCGCGTGGCTGTGCACGCCCTGCAGGACCCTCGTCGGCCGGCCGCCGACGGTCGCGGGCGCCAGCGGCGGGTTGACGATCGTGTAGCCGGGCAGCGGCTGGTCGCCGCGGTCGGCGGAGGCGGGCTGGGTGGCGGTGAACACGAGGAGGAACGACAACGCGACGCTGAGCAGTCGTCTCATGCCCTCGGACGCTACTGCGGAGCGGCCTCGGCCGCAGGAAGCCGTTCGGCCGCACGCGGGGTGTCCCGGTGCGGCCGAATGCCGTGATCAGAGGATCGGGCTGCTGTGGGCGCCGAGGTGCACGGGCAGCGAGTGCAGCCCGTAGACGATCGAGACCTTGCGGAAGTCGAGCGCCGCCGGCTCCACCGCGAGCCGCAGCTCGGGGAACCGCCGGGCGAGCGCCGGGTACGCGATCCGCAGCTCCATCTTGGCGAGCTCCGCGCCGATGCACCGGTGCGCGCCGTAGCCGAACGCCAGGTGCTGCCCCGCCTGCCGGGCCGGGCAGATCGCGTCGGGGTCGGAGTAGACGCTCGGGTCGCGGTTCGCCTGCGACAGCGAGCACGCCACGATGTCGCCCGCCTTGATCTTCGTCCCGGCGACCTCCACGTCCCGGCGCGCGATCCGCAGGAACGCCACCTGCACCACGCTCTGGTGCCGCAGCAGCTCGTCGACGACCCCGTTCACGGCCTCGTCGCCGGACCGCACCCGGTCGAACAGCGAGGGGTCGCGCAGCATCGCGAGCGTGCCGAGCGAGATCATGCTGGCCGTCGTCTCGAACCCGCCGGTGAGCAGCCCGTCGGCGAGACCCGCGAGCTCGTCGTCGTCCAGCTCGTCGCCGTGCTTGCGGATGAGCTCGCCGAGCAGCCCGTCGTTGGGGTTCTGCCGCTGCGCCCGCACCAGCTCGCGGAAGTACACGATCGACTCGGACACCGCGGACAACGACGCCGTCGCCGCCCCGCCGAGGTCGAAGCGGGACACGCTGCGCCGCTGGAACTCCTCGCGCTCACTGGCGGGAACGCCCAGCAGCTCGCAGATCGTGAGCGCGGGCACCGGCATCGCGAAGTGCTCGACCAGGTCGACCGGACCGTCCTTCATGGACATCAGGTCGAGCTGGTCGGTGACGATCCGCTCGATCCGCGGCACCAGCCGCGAGAGCCGCCGCATGGTGAACTCGGGCGTGAGGACCTTGCGCAGCCGCGTGTGCTCCGGCGGGTCGCTGAACCCGAGTCCGCCCGGCGCCTCGTCGGCGAACAGCCCGAGGTCGCGCAGGTGCCCGAAGTCGTTGCTGAACGCGTCCGCGTCCACCAGCACCTGCTTCGACGCCTCGTAGCCCGTCACCAGCCACACCGTGACCGGCAGCGGCAACCGCGTGACCGGCCCGTGCGCGTGCATCCGCGCCAGTTCCGGCACGGGGTCCAACCCGTTGCGGCGCAGCGGTGCCAGGACCCGGGAGGGGACGAACCACGACGACCCGAGGTCGAAGCCGGTCTTGCTGAGGCGCGCGAGCAACCTCTTCCCCATCCATCCGGTCACGCGGGACCGGACGTCTGTCGCTGACTGCAGAACGTCCCTCATGCGGTGTCCCTCCGGCGGAAAGGGTGAGATGGCAGCGGGCGGCCACAGGAACGGACAATAACGACGGGCCCGCGGGCACGTCGTCATACCTGGGCCTAACTCGCCGTCATACTTTGGTCCAGAAGTTGATCAGGCGCCTATGGGGGTCCGCGGAGGGCGTCCGCGCGGGGACGGAGAGTCAGGCCGGGAGCGGGTGCAACCACCACAAAGGACCGGGCGCGTCCCGCCGCCGACGGGGGCGCCCGGTCCGGACGTCAGTGGCAGTGCCCCCGCCGTCCCAGCGTCCCGACCGGCGCGGCCCCCGGCCGGGTCCACTGCGGAACGGGCCTGCTGTCCTCGCCCCAGCCGGGCTCGCCGGCGGCGTTCGTCCGCCAGAACCACCCGGCGTGCCGGGCCTGCGGCCACCCCTCCGGCTGCGACTCCCAGGCCTCGCCCCGCCCGCGCACGGTCATGTCCAGCAGCCCGAGCGACCCGTTGACCCGCTCGGTCCCGCGCCCGGTGGTCGAGTACGCGAGGAACGTCCGGTCGCCGTCGCGCAGGTAGCTGGTGAGGTACCCCATGTCGCCGCCGACGGGCTCGTCCAGACCGCGCACCGAGTACCAGGGCGACGAGTAGCCCATGAACGCGACGAACTCCGCCACCTCGTCCCACGCGCCGGTGGTCACGAAGGCGAACGAGACGCCGCGCGCGTTGAGGTAGGCGGCGTCGTCGAAGTGCCACGGCAGGTGGGTGCAGCCCTCGCACTGGCCCTGGTGCGGCGCACCGTCCCACCACATGTGCTTGTAGACGACCAGCTCGTCGCGGCCCTGGAACAGGTCGAGGAACGGCACCGGGCCCGCGGCGCCGACGACCTCGGTCCTGCCGTCGAACTCCACCATCGGCAGGCGGCGGCGGGCCGCGGCGATGGCGTCGCCCTCGCGGGTGTGCGCCTTCTCGCGGACCAGGAGCTCGTCGCGGGCCCGCTGCCAGGTGGCGCGGTCGACGATGGGCGGCTGTCCGGTCATGGTCAGTCCTCCGTGGTGCGGGGATCTCCGTCGCAGGGGTGTCGAGGCCGCGTGCCCGGATTCGACACGGAGATCCCGGCGCCCTTCCACCGCGCCCGCAGCCACCGGTCGTGGCTCGCCAGCACGATCGCTCCCGGACCCGGTCCCAGCGCGTCCTCCAGCTCGTCGCACAGCGCCGGGGACAGGTGGTTCGTCGGCTCGTCGAGCAGCAGCAGCTGCGGTGGCGCGGCCACCAGCAACGCCAGGGCGAGCCGCCGCTGCTGCCCCACGGACAGCGCGCCGACCGGTTTGCCCAGGTCCCACCGGTGCAGCAGGCCCAGCGACTCCAACGGCACCTCCGCGACGCGTTCGGCGCCCAGCGCGCGGCCGTAGGTGGCCCGCGGCGTGAGGCGCGGGTGGGCGAACGACGTGTCCTGGCCGAGCAGGCCGACGCTCACCCCGGCCGCCCGCCGCACGCCCGGCACGTCCAGCCGTCCGGCCAGGACCAGCAGCAACGTCGACTTGCCCGCGCCGTTCGGGCCGGTCACGAGCAGCCGGTCGCCGTCGCGCACGTCGAGGGCGTCCACCGCCACCCGCCCCGGCACGTGGACCCGGCGCAGCGACACCAGCTCCGCGCCGGCCGAGGTCAACGGCGCGGCGAAGCTCAGCGGGCGCGGGGGAGCGGGCACGGCGTGGCGTTCCAGGTCCTCCAGGCGGCGAGAGGCGTTGCGGACGCGGCGCGAGATCTGGCTCTGCACGCGGTTGGCCCGCACGCCGTAGCCCATCTTGTCGCTGTCGCGCATCGCCCGGTTCGGCGCGACCCTGCCCGCGATCAGGCCCAGGGACGACCGCAGCCCGGCCAGCTCCTCCTGCTCCTCGGCGTACCGGCGCTCCCACCGGGCGCGGTCGGCGCGCTTCTGCGCCAGGTACTCGCTGTAGGTGCCGCCGAACCGCACGGGGCCGTCGACCGCGGGGTCGAGGTCGAGCAGGTCCGTGCACACCGCGTCGAGGAACGCCCGGTCGTGGCTCGCGACGACGAGGGCGCCGGGCAGGGCGCGCAGCTGCTCCTCCAGGAACGCGGCCGCGTCGTCGTCGAGGTGGTTGGTCGGTTCGTCGAGCAGCAGCGCGGACGGCCGCCGCACCACGAGCGCGGCCAGCGCCAGCCGGCGGCGCTGCCCTCCGGAGAGCGTGCCGAGCGGACGGTCCCGCGCGACGTCGCCGAGCCCGAGTCCGCCGAGGACGATCCCGGCGCGCCGGTCCGCGTCCCAGGCCTCGAGCCGGTCGGCCCGCTCCAGCCGTTCCGCGTACTCCGCCAGGTGCGCCTCGCCGGTGAGGCGTTCCAGGTCGGCCAGCACCGCCCGCGACTCGGCCAGCGCGTCGTCGACCACGTCGGCGACGGAGGCCGAGTCCGGGAACTCCGCCTCCTGCCGGAGGAAACCCAGGTCCGGCGGTCGCGCGACCGTGCCGCCGTCGGGCTGGTCCACCCCCGCGAGCAGCCGCAGCAACGTCGACTTGCCCGCGCCGTTCTCGCCGATCAGCCCGATCCGCCGGCCGGGCGCCGCGGTGAGCGACACCCCGTCCAGCACGCGCCGGCCGCCGAACCCGCGCACCAGCTCGTGCGCGACGAGCGCCGCTTCAGCCATTGCCGGCCTCCAGCAGCTTGCCGCCGTCGAGGCGCAGCCGGCGGTCGATCCTCACCTCGCTCAGGAACCGTTCGTCGTGGCTGACGACGACGAACGCGCCCTGGTAGGAGTTCAACGCGCTCTCCAGCTGCCCGGCGCTCACCAGGTCGAGGTTGTTGGTCGGCTCGTCGAGCAGCAGCAGCTGCGGCGCGGGCTCGGCGAACAGGACGCAGGCGAGCGTCGCGCGCAGCCGTTCGCCGCCGGACAGCACGCCGACCGGCAGGTGCGCCCGCGGACCGCGGAACAGGAAGCGCGCCAACAGGTTCATCCGCTCCGCCGGGGGCATCGCGGGGGCGAACGCGGCCAGGTTCTCCGCGACGGTCCGCGCGTCGTCGAGCAGGTCGAGGCGCTGCGACAGGTACGCCACCCGTCCGTCGGCCCGCTTCACCTCGCCGCTGTCGGGCGTGAGCGACCCGTCGACGACGCGCAGCAGCGTCGACTTGCCCGCGCCGTTCGGTGCGGCCAGCGCGATGCGTTCCGGGCCGCGGATCGTGAGGTCGGCGCCGTCGAACAGGTCGCGCACCCGGATGCCCGTGCCGGTGAACAGCGTGCGGCCGGCCGGGACGGCGGTCTGCGGCAGCTCCAGGCTGATCCGCTGCTCGTCCTTGAGCGCGCGTTCGGCCTGGTCGAGCCGCGACTTGGCGGCGGTGAGCCGGGCCGCGTGCGTGCCGTCGGCCTTGGCGGCGGACACCTCGGCGTTGCGTTTCATGGTGCCCGCGAAGATCTTCGGCAGGCCCGCGCTCGACAGGTTCCTCTGCGCGGTGGACGCACGGCGGGCGGCGCGTTCGCGGGCCTGCTGCATCTCCCGCTTCTCGCGTTTGACCTCCTGCTCGGCGCTGCGGATGTTCTTCTCCGCGACCTCGCGCTCGGCCGCCACCGCTTCCTCGTACTCGGTGAAGTTGCCGCCGTGGAAGCGGATCTCGCCGCCGTCCAGCTCGGCGATCCGGTCCATCCGGTCGAGCAGCGCGCGGTCGTGGCTGACGACCAGCAGGCAGCCGCGCCAGTCGCCGAGCACGTCGTGGAGCCGGTGGCGCGCCTGGAGGTCGAGGTTGTTCGTGGGTTCGTCGAGCAGCAGCACGTCCGGCTGCTTGAGCAACTGCGCCGCGAGGCCGAGCGAGACGACCTGGCCGCCGCTCAGCGTGCCCAGCACGCGGTCGAGCGCGAGGTCGCCGAGCCCGAGCCGGTCGAGCTGGGCGCGCGTGCGCTCCTCGACGTCCCAGTCGGTGCCGATGGTGGTGAAGTGCTCCTCGGCGGCGTCACCGGACTCGACCGCGCGGAGGGCGCGCAGGACGTCCGCGACGCCGAGCACCTCGGCCACGGTGAGCCCGGCGGTGAGGGGCAGGTCCTGCGGCAGGTAGCCGAGGACGCCGTCGACGGTCACGGTGCCGCCGGACGGGGTGAGGACGCCGGCGACGAGCTTGAGCAGCGTGGACTTCCCGGCGCCGTTGGGGGCGACGAGACCGGTGCGGCCACCGGGCACGGAGACGGACAGGCCGTCGAACACGGGGGTGTCGTCCGGCCAGGAGAAGGACAGGCCGGACACGACGACGAAGGCATCGGACATGGGTGTGAGACCTCGGGTGTGCTGCGCGCGGGTCGTGCGCTTCGCGCGAGTGGGAAAAGGGGACGACGAATCGGCCACCGGCAGTCGATGGCCTGTCACATCCCGGGCTCACCCGGAGATGTCGTCTTCACCCACCAGCACGTCGGCCTCCTGGTTCAGGGGCGGTGATCTCCACTCCACGGTAGCAGCCGTCGCGAATGGATTCCCGGGTCATGATTCACTCGGGTGTGTGACCAGTGAAGGACCCGTCCTCGACCTGCTGCGGGCGCGCCGGCGTCAGCGCAGCGTTCCGGGACGACGCGATGACGGCGCCCGGCTCGTGCTGCTCGTCGAAGGCGGCAGCTCGCGCGGCGCGTACTCGAGCGGCATGACCGCCCCGATCGAGCGGAACGGCCTGCTGCCGTTGTTCGACGCCGTCTACGGCAGCTCCGCGGGCTCCCTGAACGCCGCGTGGCTGCTCTGCGGCCGCGTCGACCGCAGCAAGCACGCCTGGTGGGACCCGGCGGTGATGAGCACGACGATCAACCCGCGCCGCGTGCTGAGCAGGCGCCCGGTCGTCGACACCCACCACCTCGTGCACACCGTCTACACCCAACGGCACCCGATGGGCTTCCAGGAGATCCTCGACAACCCCGTCGAGTTCCACCCGATGGCCACGGACGGCCTGAGCGGCGAGTCCACCGACCTGCACAAGACCATCCACGACACGGTGAGCGTGCAGACCGCGTTGCGGGCCTCGACCGCGATGCCGCTGCTGGCCGGCGAACCCGTCGTGATCGACGGCCGCCCGTACGTCGACGCGGGCCTGACCGAGATGGTCCCGGTGCGCACCGCGCTGGCGCAGGGCGCCACCCACGTCGTGGCGTTGCGGACGCGCCGGACCGACGAGGTCGCGATGCCTCCCGCCCGCGCCGAGCGGCTGCTGCTGACGCGCTGGTTCGCCCGCTACGCCCCGGGTGCCGCGGCGCCGTGGCTGAGCCGCGTCGAGTCGTGGGTGGAGGAGGAGGCCGCGCTCAACTCGCACCCGGCGTGCCTGCAGATCCGGCCGCCGCTGGGGAGCGCTCAGATCGGCAGGACCGAACGGGGCCCGGAGGTGCTGAAGGCGGCGTTCGAGACCGGCGCGGCCGCCGCGCGGGAGGCACTGGCGGAGATGGCCGAACAGCTACCTTGAGCGCGTGGACTTCGACGAGTACCGGAACTACGACGCGACCGGGCTGGCCCGGCTCGTCGCGGACAGGCAGGTGTCCGCGGCGGAACTCCTGGAGACGGCGAGGGCACGCGCCGCCGAGGTGAACCCGCGGCTCAACGCGATCGTGCGGGACGTGCCCGCCGAGCCGTCCGACGACCTCACCGGCCCGTTCGCCGGGGTGCCGTTCCTGATCAAGGACCTCGGCCAGGACTACGCGGGCCTGCCCACGTCGAACGGGTCGCGGTCGCTCCGGCGGCACCCGGTGGACCGGCACTCGACCGTGGTCCAGCGCTGGCTCGACGCCGGGCTGGTGATCTTCGGCAAGACGAACCTGCCGGAGTTCGGCGCCAAGGCGATCAGCGAGTCGGTCGTGTGGGGGCCCGCGCGCAACCCGTGGGACCTCGACCGGACGCCCGGCGGTTCGTCCGGCGGCAGCGCGGCCGCGGTGGCCGCCGGGATCGTGCCGTGCGCCGGCGCGAACGACGGCGGTGGCTCGACGCGGATCCCGGCGGCGTGCTGCGGGCTCGTCGGGCTGAAGCCGGGACGCGGGCTGACGCCGTTCGGGCCGGAGACCGCCGAGATGATGCACGGCGCGGCGGTGCAGGGGGTCGTGTCGCGGACGGTGCGCGACACGGCCGCGATGTTCGACGTCATCTCGGGTGGCGAGCCGTCCGGTCCGTACTCGGTGGCGATGCCCTCGGAGTCGTTCCTGTCGTGCGTCGGCGCGGATCCCGGCAAGCTGCGCATCGGCGTGCGGGTGCCGTCGGCGATCAACCCGGACCCCGACCCGGAGGCGCGCAAGGCCGTCGAGTCGGCCGTCCGCGTGCTCACCGACCTCGGCCACCACGTCGAGGAGCTGCCGCGGGCGCCGTTCGACGACGCCGCACTGGCCAAGGACTTCCTGCTGACCTGGTTCGTCAACCTCGCCTGGAAGGTCGCCGACGCGAAGCGGCTGACCGGGGCGCCGGACGTCGCGTTCGAACGTGACACGCTGCTCATGGCCGCGCTGGGACGGGCCACGAGCAGCGTCGACTACGTGGACGCCGTGCAGCGGCGGCACGAGCACACCCGCCGGCTGAGCGTGTTCTTCGAGTCCTACGACCTGCTGCTGACGCCGACGCTCGCGACCCCGCCGCCGAAAATCGGCCAGTTCGAGCTGCCGGTGTCGTTGCAGCGGGCGACCGACGTGCTGCTCAAGACCCGCACCGCGCGGCTCCTGCGGCACACCAAGATCGTCGACGACATGATCCGGCAGAACCTCGGCTGGGTGCCTTACACGCAGCTCGCGAACCTGACCGGCCGGCCCGCGATCTCGCTGCCGCTGCACTGGACCGCGGACGGCCTGCCGCTCGGCGTCCAGTTCGTCGCGCCGCTGGCGGGGGAGTCCTCGCTCATCAAGCTCGCGGCGCAGCTCGAAGAGGCGCTGCCGTGGGCGGACCGCGTGCCGGTCATGAGCTGAGGAACCGCAGCAGCTCCGCGGTGACGAACCCGGGGTTCTCCTCGACGAGCCAGTGCCCCGCGCGCGGCACGTCGACGGTGCGCACGATGTTCGTCATCCGCGGGGCCGCCGTGCCGCGGATCGCCTCGGCCTGTCCCTCCGCGGCCATGACCAGAGTCGGTGCGGTGACCGGTTTTGCGGCTTCGGTGTCACGCACGTCCTGGTCGAGCGCGCGGTACAGCTCGAAGCCGTTCGTCAGCGCGGTGGAGTACGTGCGCGCGTACTCGTCGATCTCGGCGTCGGTGAACGGCGACGTGGTGGACGTGCCGCCGAAAGCCGTGCCCTGGTAGGAAACCTGCGGGTAGAACAGCTTCAGGTAGTCGCGGACGTCGTCGTGCACGACCGCCTCCGGGACCTCGCGCTGCGAGTGGAAGGCGATGTGCCAGCTGAGGGTCCGGTACGTGCGGGCGTCGATCGCGGGACCGGGCAGCGGCAGGTCGAGGTAGCCGAGCTTCGCCGTGTCGGCGGGGAACTGGCTGGCGTACTGGAACGCGACGGCGGCGCCGAGGTCGTGGCCGACGATCGAGGGGTTCTTCAGACCGAGCCGCTGCGTCAGGCCGTGGACGTACTTCGCGAGCGTCGCCTTGTCGTAGCTCTTCGCGGCGCCGGTGCTGTCGCCCAGGCCGGGCAGGTCGATCGCGTAGACGGTGTGGCGCTCGGCGAGCTCCGGCATGATCGGCCACCAGCCGTACCAGGTCTGCGGCCAGCCGTGCACCAGCACGACCGGTGAGCCGCTTCCGCCTGTCACGTAGTGCATCCGCACGCCGTCGACGTCGGCGAACTCGTGCCGGAAGTCCTTCTGGAACGCGGCGTCGTCGCGCGTGACGGAGGTGTAGGCGGGCGGTTCGGTCGTGGGCGCGCAGGCCGTGAGGAACAGGAGAAGTGCGAGCACGAGGCGTTTCATGCCCCCAAGGTGCTCGACTCGTGCCGGATCTGGCACGAAAACTTGCCGCTCTGGCAAGATGGACGCCCGTGCACCGCGAAACCGAAGAGGTCCTCGACGCCGTCGGCCCCCGCCTGCGGGCGCTGCGGCGGCACCGCGGCATCACGCTCGCCGACCTCGCCACGACCACGGGCATCTCCGAGAGCACGTTGTCGCGCCTGGAAAGCGGGCAGCGCCGCGCGACCCTGGAGCTGCTGCTCCCGCTGGCACGCGTGTACGACGTGCCGCTGGACGAGCTCGTCGGCGCCCCGCGCACGGGCGATCCGCGCATCCACCTGACGCCGATCCACCGGTTCGGGATGACGTTCGTGCCGCTCTCGCGCCGGCCGGGTGGCGTGCAGGCGTTCAAGATGCTCATCCCCGCCACGCAGAAGCCACTCGAACCGACTATGCAGACGCACGACGGGTTCGAGTGGCTCTACGTCCTCAACGGACGGTTGCGGCTGGTGCTCGACGACCTCGACCTGACGTTGCCGCCGGGCGAGGCCGCCGAGTTCGACACGTCGTCACCGCACTGGCTGGGCAGTGCCTACGGCGGGGCGGTCGAGCTGGTGGTGCTGTTCGACCCGCAGGGCGTGCGGGCCCACGTCCACGACCCGCACCGCGCCGCTACCTCCGGTTGAACCTGGCGGTGGCGATGACGCCGGTCAGCGTCACGAGCGCCGTGACGACACCGAACCAGGACGCCATGGTCGCCGCGCCGACGACGCCGGCGACGGGTCCCGCGACGACCGCCGAGACGCCCATCCCGAGGTAGCCGACGACGTAGATCGCGGTGAACAGACCGGCGCGCTCGTGCGGTGCCACCTCGGGCACCAGGCCGCGGGTGGTGCCGGCGAACGCGGAGCCGATGCCCGCACCGGTCAGCAGCGCGGACACCCAGACGAGCGCCTGCGCGTGCGCGCCGATGGCCCCGACGAACACGATCGCGCCCACGGTCATCCCGCTCATCCCCGCGAGCCGCAGCAGGTGCGGGCGGACCGAGCTGGTGGAGGCCGAGACGCCCGCGCCGACCGCGAACACGACGAACGCGACCAGCGCGCCGACGATCGGGCCGCGCACGTGGAAGACCGACACCAGCACGACGGGAACCAGTCCCATCCACAGCGTCATCATCATGAACGCGCCGACGATCCCCGGGACCGTGGTCGCGTACAGGCGGCGCACCTGCTTCGGCAGCGACACCCGCGGGACCAGCGAGGCCAGCGCACCGGGCTTGCGCGTCGCGGTCTCCGGCGTGAACACCGCGAAGACCGTGGCGAGCGCCATCACCACCACGAGCACCAGCCACACCGCGAACGCCGCGTCGGCCGCGAACTGCGCGACGAGGCCGGAGTAGAGCGCGCCGATGCCGAGGCCCGCGAGCGGTGCCATGCTCGTCATCTGCGCGCCGAGCTTCTTGTGCCGTTGCGGCGCCAGCTCGACGACGGCCGCGCTGAGCGAGCTCGACGCCGCCGCGGTGGCGACACCCTGCACGACCCGCGCCACGATCAGCCACCCGATCGACGGCGACAGCAGGAACACCACCATCGCCACCAGGTCGAGGGCCAGTGAGCCGATCATCAGCGGCCGCCTGCCGACGTAGTCGGACAGCGAGCCGACCACGGGGATCGTGACCAGCAACGCGAACGCGTAGACGCCGAACGCGAGGGTCAGCACCCACGGCGCGAACCCCCACTGCGCCTGGTAGATCGGCAGCAGCGGACCGGGCGCGCCGGCCGCGACGAGGACCGCGACCATCGCCGCGGAGATGCCCGCGAAGCCCACGCCGTGCGGCAGGAACAGCCCCCTCCTCGCTGTCGCGGTCGCGGGTCGGTCCAGGACTGCGGTCATGACGGTTCCTCCACGTCGGGTCGAGGTGACCGACGCTAACGACCGCACTTCGTTATTGCAAGTAAACTCTTTTTTACGAAGTCAGCTAGGTCTGCGCAAGCGCGCTATCGTGGATGGCGTGAAGCGACGTGACTACGCCCAGTACTGCGGACTCGCCCGAGCGCTGGAGCTCGTCGGCGAGCGGTGGGCGTTGCTGATCGTGCGCGACCTCACAGTCCGTCCTCGCCGCTACACCGACCTCCAGGAGGGCCTGCGGGGCATCCCGACGAACGTGCTCTCGACGCGCCTCAAGGAGCTGGAGCAGGCCGGCATCGTCGAACGGCAGGTGGCCCCGGCGCCGTCGCGGGGCGTCGTCTACACCCTGACCGAGGTGGGCCACGCCCTGGAGCCGTCGCTGATCGCACTGGGCCGCTGGGGCTCGTCGCTGCTCGGCGACCCGCAGCCCGGCTACGTCGTCACCCCCGACGGCGCCGTGCTGAACCTCCGCGCCGCCTTCCAGGCGAACGAGGCCGCGGGCATCACGGCCTCGTGGGAGCTGCACCTCGCCGACGTGGTCGTGCACGCCGTGCTGACCGACGGCGAGCTGACGTCCGGCCTGGGGCCCGTTCCCGGCGGGGCCGACCTCGTGATGACCCCGCGGTTCGCGGAGGACGAGCTGCCCGCCTACCGGACCTTCGTCCGCGCGGCGAAGGACGGGCGGGTGGACCTGGAGGGTCCGCGCGAGCTGTTCGACACCTTCCTGCGGGTGTTCACCTACCCGCGGCGCGCGGCCTAGCGAGTCCGGCGGAGCCGCACAGGATCAGTCCGGCGGCCACCAGCAGGGCGTGCGGGAGCAGCAGGCCGGCGAGGACCAGCACGAGCGCCACGACGTGGAACGGCCAGGTGGGCCGGGTGCGGGCGGGGGTCCTGCGATCGGTGACGGGCATCGGGCGCCTCCCCGGTTCGGTTGAGAGCGTCGAGTTCCACGATCCGCGATTCCGCCGCCGTTGACGATCGGTCCGGGCACCCAACTTCGCAGTTCACGAGCGCGGGATGAGCGGCCGGCATGGGTGTCGGCCCCCCGTGCGCCCTGCCGCGCACCCCTGCCACCGGTGACCCCCGCCACCCCGCCGGAGCCGTGACCGTCACCACCCCGCCCGCCACCGACCAGCGCGGCTCCCCGCGCACCGCGAACATGGGTGTTGCCACGGATGGACAGGTGGCGTCCCCGGCAGTCAGTCTCGCGTGCGTGGCGGGAAGTGATCACGGAAAGGCGGCGCGTGTGTCGTTGTTCGCGCGGATCTTCCTGCTCAACGCCCTGGTGCTGGTGGCGGCGGCCGCCGTGCTCGTGTTCGGGCCCGCCACCGTGTCGACGCCCGCCCTGCTCAGGGAGGTGCTGGTGCTCGCGGCCGGGCTCGCGGTGATGCTCATCGCCAACGCCCTGCTCATCCGCGTCGGGCTCGCGCCGCTCGGGCGGCTCACCCGCGCCATGACCACCATCGACCTGCTCAAGCCGGGACCGCGGCTGCAGGCCAAGGGGCACGGCGAGATCGCCGAGCTGATCACCACGTTCAACAGCATGATCGACCGGCTGGAGGCCGAGCGCGGGTACAGCTCGGCCATCGCGCTCTCGGCCCAGGAGTCCGAGCGGCGGCGGGTGGCGCAGGAGCTGCACGACGAGGTCGGGCAGTCGCTGACGGCCGTGCTGCTGGGGCTCAAGAGGGTGGCGGACCAGTCGCCGCCCGCGATCCGGGAGGAGCTGGTGCAGGTGCAGGAGACCACGCGCAGCTCCCTCGACGAGATCCGCCGCATCGCCCGCCGGCTGCGGCCGGGGGTGCTGGAGGAGCTCGGGCTGGTGAGCGCGCTCAAGTCGCTGACCGCCGAGATCTCCGCGCAGACCGACGTGAGCATCAGGCGGGCCTTCGACAAGAACCTGCCGCCTCTCGACGCCGAGACCGAGCTGGTCGTGTACCGCGTCGCGCAGGAGGGCCTCACCAACACCGTCCGGCACGCCGACGCCCAGGAGATCGAGCTGAGCCTCAAGGCCCGTCCGTCCGAAGTGGAGCTGAGAGTCCGGGACAACGGCAGGGGGATCGGCACCAGCGCGGAAGGGGCGGGGATCAGGGGGATGCGCGAACGGGCGTTGCTGGTCGGCGCCGAGCTCGCCGTCGGACCGGCCGGGCCGTCCGGCACCGAGGTGCGGCTCGTCGTGAAGGCGGCGACCGCATGACCGTGCGCATCCTGCTGGCCGACGACCACGCGCTCGTGCGGCGCGGCGTCCGGATGATCCTCGACAGCGAACCGGACCTCGAGGTCGTCGCCGAGGCGGGCGACGGCGCGGAGGCCATCGGCAAGGCCAAGGAGCAGCAGCCGGACCTCGCGATCCTCGACATCGCGATGCCGCGCCTCACCGGCCTGCAGGCCGCCCGCGAGCTGTCCCGCATCCAGCCGGACCTCCGCATCCTCATGCTCACCATGTACGACAACGAGCAGTACTTCTTCGAGGCGCTCAAGGCGGGCGCGTCCGGGTACGTGCTCAAGTCGGTCGCCGACCGCGACCTCGTCGAGGCGTGCCGGTCGGCCATGCGCGGCGAGCCGTTCCTCTACCCCGGCGCGGTCAGCTCGCTGATCCGCAACTACCTGGACCGGGCGAAGGAGGGGCTCCCGCCGCGGACGATCACCGACCGCGAGGAGGAGATCCTCAAGCTGGTCGCGGAGGGCCACTCCTCCAAGGAGATCGCGGACATGCTCGTGATCAGCGTCAAGACCGTCGAGCGGCACCGGGCCAACCTGCTGCAGAAACTCGGGCTCAAGGACCGCCTCGAACTCACCCGGTACGCGATCCGCGCCGGGCTCATCGAACCCTAGGACACTCGCGTGAACGTCGAAGTGACGCCCCTGCCCGGCATAGGGGTCAGGCAGGACTTCTCCATCCGCTCCGGCCGCCGGATCGGCGTGATCACCTACCGCGACGGCAAGTTCGAGCTCATCCTGTCCAAACAGGACGATCCCGACGCGACCGCGGCGTCGATCCCGCTCGCGCCGGAGGAGGCGGGGACGCTGGCGGGTCTGCTCGGGGCGCCGCAGCTCGTGTCACAGCTCGACGCGCAGCACCGCGACATCGCCGGGATCTCCACCCGCCAGCTGCCGGTCACCGCGTTCGCGAACCGCACGCTCGGCGACACCGCGCTGCGCACCCGCACCGCCGCGTCCATCGTGGCGGTCGTGCGGGCGGGCACCGCGCACCCGTCGCCGGGTCCTGACTTCTTGTTCCAGAACGGCGATCTCGCGGTCGTCGTCGGCACCGCGGAGGGGCTCGATGCCGCCGCGGACATCCTGACGGGCGGCTGAGGCACGTGCACGACACCACGATCGCGCTCATCCAACTGGGCGCGGTCTTCTTCGGACTGGGCCTGCTCGGCAGGGTCGCCTGGAAGTTCGGCATCTCGCCGATCCCGCTCTACCTCGTCGGCGGACTCGCGTTCGGCTCCGGCGGGCTCATCCCGTTGCACGGCATCGAGGAGTTCGCCCACCTCGCCAGCGAGATCGGCGTGGTGCTGCTGCTGTTGCTGCTGGGCCTCGAGTACTCGGCGTCCGAGCTCACGACGGGCCTGAAGAAGTCGTGGATGGCGGGCCTGCTCGACATCGTGCTGAACGCCGCGCCCGGCGCCGTCGTCGCGTTGCTGCTGGGCTGGGGACCGGTCGGCGCGCTCGCGATGGCCGGCGTCACCTACATCTCGTCGTCCGGCATCATCGCGAAGGTCCTCGGCGACCTCGGCCGGCTCGGCAACCGCGAGACCCCGGTGATCCTGTCGGTGCTGGTGTTCGAGGACCTCGCGATGGCCGTGTACCTGCCGGTCCTCACGGCGGTCCTGGCGGGCGTCAGCTTCCTCGGCGGGCTCACGTCGGTCGGCATCTCGCTGCTCGCGATCACCGTGGTCCTCGTGGTGGCGCTGAAGTACGGCCGGGTCATCTCCGCGATCGTGGACAGCCCCGACCACGAGGTGTTCCTGCTCAAGCTGCTCGGGTCCGCGCTGCTCGTGGCCGGCATCGCCTCGGAGCTCCAGGTCTCCGCCGCCGTCGGCGCGTTCCTGCTGGGCATCGCGATCTCCGGCTCCACCGCCGAGAACGCCACCCGCCTCCTCGAACCGTTGCGCGACCTGTTCGCCGCGATGTTCTTCGTCGTGTTCGGCCTCAACACCGACCCGCGCACGATCCCGCCGGTGCTGGGCATGGCGGTGCTGCTGGCCGTCATCACCACGCTGACGAAGGTGGCGACCGGCTGGTGGGCCGCCCGCCGCCAGGGCATCGGGAAGATGGGCCGGGCCCGCACCGGCGCCGCGCTCGTCGCGCGAGGCGAGTTCTCGATCGTCATCGCCGGTCTCGCCGTCGCATCCGGGCACGTGAGCGAACAGCTGGCCGCCCTCGCCACCGCGTACGTGCTGCTGATGGCGATCATCGGCCCGATCGCCGCCCGGTACGTCGAACCCGTCGGCGAGTTCTTCCTGCGCCGCAAGCAGGCTGCCGCGCAGTGAGGTGGCCGGCGCTCCTGCTGGCCCTGCTGCTGGCGTTCGTCGGCACGAGTGCGCGCGACAACGCCGCCGACCAGCCGGGATCGGGGCTCAACGCCCCGGTCTCGGTCGTGCACGTCCACACCACGGCGTCACCGGACGCCTGCTGGGCGCTGCTGTCCGCGGCAGGCGCCCCGCGTCCGCCGGACTCGCGCGTCCTCGTGGCGGCGACCGACGCCGTCAGCGCGGAAGGTTCCACCTCAGGTCACCGGTCGAGCCGGGCACCGCCGTTCGCGGCCGCTCCCGACTCCCCGCACTCCTTCTGACTTGAGGAAACCCCACCGATGTCGATCGTCGCTGCCGTGCTGCTCGTCGCGTCCATCCTGTTCGCGATCGGAGCCTTCGCCGGGATGGTGACCAGGAAGGACCCGTTCTACGGCGTCGTCGGACTGGTCACCCTGTGCGTGCCGAGCTCGATGCTGGCCTTCACCTACCTGGTGTTCGCCTGATCCGCTGTCCGGCCGAGCTGGGCGAAGCCGCGCGCGACGCCCAGCTCGACCAGGTCCTGCGGACGCAACCGCAGCTGGTCCGCCGTCCGCCGCGCCTGCGCGGGGTCGCGTTTGAGGATCGCCGCCGCCAGCTCGGGTGAGATGACCGCGAGGTAGCTGTCCGGCGTCACCCACAGCCGTTCGGGCTGCGCGAACGCCAGCGCGCCCCCGGAGCCGCCCTCGCCGACCAGCAACGACGTGACCGGCACCCGTGCCTCGGCCACGGCCGTGAACAGGTCCGCGATCGCCGCCCCGACCCCGGCCTCCTCGGCCGCCGGGTCGTTGGCCGCACCGGGCGTGTCGACGAGGGTGAGCACCGGGACGTCCAGCCGGTCGGCCAGCCGGACCAGCCGCGCCGCCGTCCGGAACCCGGCGGGTCGCGTGGCCGTGCCGCACTGCGCCGCGTACGCGAACGTCACGCCGTCGCGCTGCCCGAAACCGCACAGCACCCCGGGGTCGACGCCTCCGGCGCGGTCACCGCTGACCGGCTCGTGCCAGTCGAAGTAGGCCGCCAGGTAGTCGTCGGCGTGCGGCCGGTTCCGTGACCGGGCGCGCTGCACCGCGTCCCAGCCGGTGTCGGGCAGCGTGGTCGAGCCCAACGCGTGCGGCACGGGAGCAGGCGTCGTCCCGGGCGTGGTGAGCAGCCGGAGCCACCGCTCCAGCCGGCCGCGCAGCTCGTCCACGGGCACCAGCTGGTCGACCAGACCCGCCGCGAACTGCTGCGCCACCGAGTACCCCGGTGGCCGCACCCGCGACCCGGCGAACCCGACCTGCGCCCCGCACACCCCGAGCACGACGTCCGCACCCGCCCCGAGCGTCGCCCACCCGCCGCCGGTCGTCGGGTCGCGCAGCACGGCGACGTGGGCGAGCCCGGCGCGGCGGTGCAGCGTCAGCTGGCGGGCGATGCGGGGGAGCTGCAGGAGGGCGGGGGTGCCCTCCTGCATGCGGCTGCCGCCGGTCGCGACCAGAGACACGACCGGGAGGTGCAGCTCGCGGGCCTTCGTGAAGGCCCGCTCGATGCGCGTGCCGGTGCGGGTGCCCAGGGAGCCGCCGAGGAAGCCGAACTCGAACGCGACGAGGACGGTGCGGACGCCTCCGACGTCGGCGATGCCGCAGACGACGGACTCGCGTTCGCCGGTGTTCGCGGTGGCGGAGGCGAGGGCGGCGCCGTAGCCGGGCCACCGCAGCGGCCCGTCCTGGCCTGGGACGGCGCCGGGAGCGCCCGCCTCGTCCGGCAGCTCCGCGAACCCCGACGCCACCCGCGCGATCACCTCCCGGGCCGACTCACGTCCCGAGGGCACGCTTCATCACCTTGCCCATGTCGTTGCGCGGCAACGACTCCACGAACCTCACCCGCCGCGGCCGCTTGTGCGGGGTCAGCAGCCGGGCCACGTGGTCGGACAGCTCCTCGGCGGCGGGGGCGTCGCCGGCGGGCACCACCCAGGCGACGATCCGTTCGCCGAGGTCGTCGTCCGGCTCGCCGGTGACCGCCACCTCCTTCACCGAGGGGTGTTCCAGCAGCGCGTTCTCGATCTCGCCCGCGCCGATCTTGTAGCCGCCGCTCTTGATGATGTCGGTGGCCTTGCGCCCGACGATCCGGTAGTAGCCGTCCGGGTCGCGGGTGCCGACGTCGCCGGTGCGGAACCAGCCGTCCGCGAAGGCCTCGGCGGTGGCGTCGGGGCGGTTCAGGTACTCGGTGAACAGGTTCTCGCCGCGCACCTGGATCTCGCCGATCGCACCGGGTTCGGCCACCGCCGAGCCGGTGTCGTCCACCAGCCGCACCTCGACCCCCGGCAGCGGCACGCCCACCGCGCCCGGACGGCGGTCGCCCGACGCGCGCACGCTGGTGTTCATCAGGGTCTCGGTCATGCCGTACCGCTCGACGACGCGCTGGCCGGTGGCCGCCTCGATCCGTTCGTGGTCGCGCACGGGCAGCGCCGCCGAACCCGACACGAGCAGCCGGGCGCCGCGCAGAGCGGCGGCGAGCGGCGCGTTCGAGCCGACCTCCTCGGCGATGCGGTGGTACATCGTCGGCACGCCGAACATCATCGTGCCGTCGCCGTCCAGCGCCTCCGTCACGAGGTCGGTCGAGAACCTGCCGAGGTGGTGCAGGGTCCCGCCGCGCCGCAACGGTCCCAGCACGCCCAGGATCAGGCCGTGCACGTGGAACAACGGCAGCGCGTGCACCAGCACGTCGTCCTCGGTCCACTCCCACGCCTCGGCCACCGCGTCCAAAGTGGACACGATCGCCCGCCGCGGCAGCACCACGCCCTTCGGCGAACCGGTGGTGCCCGAGGTGTAGACGACCAGCGCCGGCGCCGAGAGATCGGGCTCCGGGAACGAGCCGGCCGACCCCTCCAGCGTCACGTCCAGGCGTGGCACGGAGTCCAGGCCGGACGGCAGCGCGACGCCCGGAGCCGCGAGCACCAGCGCGGGCGCGCTGTCGGCCACGATGTGCGCGAGCTCCCGTTCGCCGACCTTCGGGTTGAGCGGCACGGCGGGCACCCCGGCGAGCAGTGCCGCGACGACCGCCACGCACGTCTCGATGGTCGGCGTGGCCCACACCGCCACCCGCGGCGACCCGGCGAGCCGGGAGGCGAGGGCTCCGGCGCAGGACGCCAGCTCCGCGTGGGTGAGGGTGCGGTCGCCGAAGCGGAGCGCGACGCGGTCGGACTGCAGTGCGAACAATGATCTCACCAGATTCCCGGGACGACGAGGGCGAGCCACACCAGCGGCGGTGCCGCCGCGACCATGATCCCGCCGTAGACCATGAGCTGCTTGAAGAACCGGTCGCGGTCGACGTCCTGCGCACCGGCCAGCACCAGGGCGCCGTTGGTGGAGAACGGGCTCACGTCGACGACGGTCGCCGACACCGCGAGGGCCGCGATCAGCCCGACCGAGCTGACCTCGCCCTGGAGCAGGAACGGCACGGCCAGCGGGATCAGCGCGCCCATGATGCCGACCGACGACGCGAACGCCGACACGATCGCGCCGATGTAGCAGATGAGCAGCGCCGCCAGCAGGGGAGCGCCGACGCCCGCGACCGAGTCGCCCGCCCACTTGATCGTGCCCATCGTCTGGAGCACGGCGACGTAGGTCAGGATGCCGCAGATCAGCAGCACGGTCGGCCAGGTGATCTGGGTGATGGCCTGCTTGGACGTCTCCGGCCACACCACGCTGAGCAGCACGGCGACCGTGATCGCGGCGAGGCCGACGTCGAGGTCGAACACCAGGGCCGCCACGACCAGCGCGACCAGTCCGACGAGGGTCGCGATGCGCGGCGCGGTCAGCGTGACGCGCTCCTCGACCTCCGTGGCGACTCCGGCTCCACCACCGACCGGCCCGTCGACGTCCTCGTCGTCACGAACCGCGGCCGGCGCGTTCAGCGGGTGCCGCGCGAGCTTCATCCCGCCCAGCACCACGAACACCACCGCGGCGATCAGCAGGTTCACCACGAGACTGGCCAGGAACAGCACGATCTCGCCGCCCGGCAGCCCCTCCTTCGCCACGATCCCGTTGACGATCGTCCCGTAGATGCTGATGGGGGAGAAGCCACCGGCCTGCGCGCCGTGCACCACCATCACGCCCATCAGCAGCGGGTTGATCCGGTACTTGGCCGCGAACCCCATCGCGATCGGCGCGACGATCGCCACCGCCGCCGGGCTGACCGCGCCGATCGCCGTCAGCACGCCGGTGATCGCGAACATCACCCACGGCATCAGCGCGATCCGCCCGCCGACCAGCCGGATCGCGACGTGCACGAGCCAGTCCGTGGTGCCGTTGGCGCGGGCGATGGCGAACAGGAACGTCACGCCGACCAGCACGACGAACAACGAGCCGGGGAACCCCTTGAAGATGTCGTCGGTCTTCATGTCCGCGACCAGCGTGCCGACCCCGAAGGCCGCGGCGAACGCCAGCGCCCCCATGTTGATCGACCGCGTCGTGGCGATGACGAACACCACGACCAGCACGAGTATCGAAACCAGTTCGGCTGACATGCAGGGCTCCCGTCGTTGGGGCACTCGCAGGGGGACGGCGGCAGGAACAGTGGCCAAGTGGCTGAGCCACTTTCCGCCCAGCGTCCACCCGCTGTCAAGAGGTGGCCTAGTGGCTGAGCCACTTGGCCGGATATCCTGGGCAGATGTCCGAGGCACTGCGGCCCATGGTCAAGTCCCGCCTGTACGAGCAGGTGCTCGAACGGCTGCGCGAGCACGTGACCGAGGCGGGGCTGAGCGCGGGCGACAGGCTGCCCGCCGAACGCGACCTCGCGGCGAGCCTCGGGGTGAGCCGCGCGTCGGTCAAGCAGGCGATCGTGGTGCTGGAGGTACAGGGCCTCGTCGAGGCACGGCACGGCGGCGGCACCTACCTGGTCCGCGACACCCTCGACGTCGAACCGGTGGAGCAGCTCGTCGAACGCCGCAAGCGCCTCCCGGACGTCCTGGAGGCACGCGAGGCGCTGGAGACCAAGCTCGCCGAGCTCGCCGCCGAACGCCGCACCGACGCCGAGCTGGAGGACATCCGGCAGGCGCTCGTCTTCATGGGCGAGGAGATCGAGAACGGCGCCAATGGCGTGGAGGGGGATCGCCGGTTCCACGCCGCCGTCACCGCGGCCGCGCACAGCTCACTGCTCGCGGACTTCATGACGACCATCGCCACGCAGATCACGGAGAGCCGCACCGAGTCGCTGCGCCAGCCGGGGCGCCCGTCCCGGTCGCTGGCGCAGCACACGGCGATTTTTGAGGCGATCGTCGCGGGGGACGGCAAGAAGGCTGCTGCGGCTATGCGCAGGCACGTGCGTACCGTCGCGAAGGTGCGGCTGCTTGCTTGGGTGCCTGAGGATTGATTCGGTCTGGTGGGCTGGGGCTGGTTGGTTGCGTTTGGCTGGCGGGTTCCTGTTTCAGGCGCGGGGCTCCGCCCCGGACCCCGCCAACTGATCAAAGACCGGCCAGCGCCGCACGTGGGTAGATGGCACGCCTGTTGCGTTGGGCGGCTTGCTGTTGCGTGCGTGGTTGCGCGATGCGTGGGGTGGTCCCGTCACGAGCAGTGCTCGAGGCAGCCACAC
>NZ_DASVFL010000135.1:0-11561 GCF_036380075.1 Lentzea sp.
GCTTCCCGCACCCGTGCCGAGGTGCCGGAGCTGGCGTCCGAACGCGGCGGCGACGTGCCGGTGCTGCGCCTGGTCTGGCCGGTCACCGAGACCGTGCCGGACGGGTTCACCACCGAGGTCCGGTTGCCGCTGAAGGTCGACCTCTCGCTGGACGACCTCGCCGCCGAGGTCCCCGACCTGCTGCTGGCGCTGCCCGGCCTGCGCCGCATCGAGGTCGGTCCGCAGTCGTGGGAGCGGTTCGTCACCGCGGACGGCGTGGTCACCGTCGGCTCGTCGCGCTGGCTGGTCGAGCGCGCCGTCGGCGAACTGCCGGCCGAGCTCGTGCAGGGCGTCGAGCACCGTCCTCAGTGGACTGTGTCGTGGGCGTTCCCGCTCGACGCCGAACTGGGCGAGGACGTGCTGCACGCGCCGACCCCGACCGACGAACGCCTGTCGCTGCCGGCACGCCTGATCGCGACCCTGCCGGTCGAGCCGTCCCGCCGCCGCATCCTGCCCGGCCCGGCCGCCTGGTCGGTGCTGGACGCCGCCGCGGCCGCCTACCCGGCACTGGTCGCGCGGGTCCCCGCCGTGGAACGCACCTCGCTGGTGCCGCTGCCGGGCTTCCCGCTGTCCGAAGTGGACGACCGGCTGCGCACCGCGGTGATCCGGGAGCTGCGGGCCGCGGAGTGGCTGCCGCTGGCCTCCGGCGAGTGGATCGCACCGGCCCGCGCCCGCGTGCTCGACGTCGGCTCCGAGGAGCTCGTCGAGCTGGTCGAGGACGCCCTGCCCGGTCTGCTGGACGCCGAGCTGTCCGCGCCGGTGCACGCGAAGGCGTTGGCGGCGCTGGAGGTTCCGCGCGTCACGACCGCCGAGGTCGTCGCTGCGCTGGCCGAGGTCTCCGGCGATCCCGGGTGGTGGCGCGAGGTCTACGCGGCCTTCGCACCGCTCGCCGAGGTCGACCCGGACGTGCGCGAGGCCCTGCAGTCGCTGCCCGTGCCGCTGGCCGACGGCCGGACCGTCACCGGACCGCGCACGACGCTGATCGCCGACGAACCGCTGCCCGGCCTGCGGGTCGTGCACCCGGACGCCGTGCACCCGCTGCTGGTGCGCCTCGGCGCGGTCGAGGCCGGCGCCACCGAACTGCTGGCGGACCCGCAGCTGCGCGAGAACGTGGCGCGGTCGCTGGAGGACGCCGAGGCCGGGCTCGACGGCGAGGACCTGGTCGAGACCGTGCTGCGGCTGGTCGACCGGGCCGCCGTGCGCGCGGGCGAGGAGCCGTGGCTGGGAGCACTCGCCCTGCCGGACTCCGCCGGTGAGTGGCACCGCGCCGACGAATTGCTGCTGCCCGACTCGCCGCTGGTCGGCGTGGTCGAGGCCGACGCGTTCCCCGTGCTGTCCAAGGAGATCGCCGAGACCTACCCGCGTGCCGCGCTGGTGGCGGTCGGGGTGGTCGACGGGTTCTCGCTGGTGGTCGACGACGAACCCGCAGGACCGGACCACGACCTGGCGGACGAGTCGGCCTGGTGGTCGTTCACTCCCGAGGAGCCGCGCCGGGTGGTGGCGGTCAGGGACCTGGACCTCGTGGCCGACTGGCCCGCCGCACTGCGCCTGCTCGCCTCCGACCCAGTCACCTGGAGGGCCGTCACCGAACCCGACGGCTACACGGGCTGGTGGATCGCCCGGCACGCCTCGCTGGCGGGCAAGGCACCGCGCGAGTACCGGCTGGCCGAGGCGACGCTGCTGGACGGCCTCTTCGACGCCGTGCCGGACCTGGAACTGCCCGAGCACGTCCTGCGGGCCGCGGGCGTCCGGTCGTCGCTGGAGATCCTCGACGACGACGATGCCGAGTTCGTGCTGGACCGGCTCGGGGACGCGGACCGCGTCGTCGCGGACGCCGTGGTGCTGCGGGCCTACGCGGCCCTGCCCGAGGGCGACTTCGCGCCGCCCGAGCGGGTCCGGGTGCTGTCCGGGTCGGTGGCCGCCGCCGACGAGGTCGTCGTGCTCGACCACCCGTGGCTGCTCGGGGTCGTGCCCGCCTCCAGGGTGCTGCTGGCCGACGGGTCGGAGGAGCTCGCCGACCTGCTCGACCTGGCGCTGGCCTCCGAGGAGTTCGACGGGTCGCCCGACCACGTGGGCGAGGTCGTGCAGTGGCAGGACCTCGCCGCCGTGCGGATGGCGTGCGAACTGCTCGAAGTCGCGCTGCCCGAAGGTGTTGTCGTGGTGCACGAGTCGCTGTTCGTGGACGGGCAGCGGGTCGAGTGGTGGATGGCCGACGGGGTGCCGCACGCCGCGGACACGCCGGAAGGCCTCGCACGGGCGCTGGCCTGGGTGACCGAGCGGTGGGAGGACCGGCACACGTTCGCCGCCCTGATCACCGAACCGACGGCCGCCACGCTGCTGGGCTGATGAGCGGACCGGAGCCACGACCCGCGTGGCTGCGGGAGGTCCTCGCCCGGGTGCGGGCGGTCTACCCGGACGGTATTCCGGCCCAGGACCTCGACGTGGTGCTGGCCGCGTTGTGGGAAGGGTGCAGCGACCGCAACTTCGCGCTGGTCGTCGAGGAGCTGACCGGCGTCGACCGCCTCGTCGCCTACGGCGAGCACGTCGTCGCCGCCGAACGGAACTCCCGGCGGCTGCGAGCGCGGGTCGACGAGGTCCACGCCGCCTTGGCCGAGCACGGCTGGGACCCGGACGCGCCCTGACGGCTCAGGCCGCCGCGTCCACCGTCTCCTCGGACTCCACGACGGCGTCTCGCTGCTGCCGGCGCAACCGGGGCTTCGCGATGACCCCGCGCCGGGTCAGCACGACCCACGCCGTCAGCGTCACCACCGTCGACACCGCTCCGCCGATGATGATCGGCGCGCGCCCGTTGATCTCCCCGAGCCAGCCCATCAACGGGCCGCCGACGGGGTTGCCGCCCAGGAACACCAGCATGTAGATGCCCATCACCCGGCCGCGCATCTCCGGTTCCACGGCCAGCTGGACGGTGGCGTTGGCGGTGGTGGTGAAGGTCATCATCGCCACCCCGACCGGGATCATCATCAGGCCGGTCAGCAGCATCGTCGGCATCACGCCGGACACGATCTCCAGCAGGCCGAACACCACGCCCGCGCCGATGAACACGCTCAGCTTCGGCGTCTTGCGGCGGGCCGCCCAGGCCGCGCCCGCCAGGGTGCCCACGGCGATCAGGGTGGAGAGCAGGCCGTAGGCGTCGGCGTCGCCGCCGAAGACGTTGCGGGCCATGATCGCGAGCGTCATGTAGAAGTTCATGCCGAAGGTGGCGATGAAGAACACCAGCAGCATGACCGTCACCAGGTCCGGGCGGCTGCGGACGTAGCGCAGGCCCGACAGGAGCTGGCCCTTCTCGCGCGGCACGGGGTCCGAGCGCAGGAGCTGGGACGTGCGCATCAGCCAGATGCCGCCGACCACGCCGACGAAGCTGATCGCGTTGGCCAGGAAGACCCAGCCCGTGCCGATGGCCACGATCGTCACGCCGGCGATGGCCGGGCCGACGATGCGGGCCGAGTTGAACATCATCGAGTTGATGGCCACGGCGTTGGTCAGCTGGTCGCGGCCGACCATCTCCACCACGAACGACTGGCGCACGGGAGTCTCGACCGCGGAGAAAGCCCCGAGAAGTAAACAGAGCAGGTAGACGTGCCACAGCTCGACGACGCCGGTCACGTCCAGCAGGCCCAGGGCCAGCGCGCACACGCCCAGCGCGGACTCGAGCCAGAGCAGGAGCTTGCGCTTGTCCATGCGGTCGGCGAGCACGCCGCCCCACATGGAGAGCAGCAGCACGGGCAGGAACTGCAGCGCCGCGGCGAAACCGAGGGCTACCGGGGAACCGTCGGAGAGGTCGAGGACCAGCCAGTCCTGGGCGACGCGCTGCATCCACACGCCGACCAGCGAGATGATCTGGCCGGAGGCGTAGAGCCGGTAGTTGTAGATGCGAAGCGATCCGAACATTCCGGTACGACGAGGTGGCGAAGTGTCCGCTCCACCACCTGCGCAACCCGACACGTCCTTACTGCCCCGCCATCCTGTCGATGATCTCGGCGGCGCGCGAGAGCAGCTCCCGGTCGTCCGGTGCCAGCTCGGCGAGCCTCTTGTCCAGCCACGCTTCACGCGCGGTGATCTCGTCCTCGAGGTACGACAAGCCTTCGCCCGTCAGCTCGACGATGGCTTGACGGCCGTCGGTGGGGTGCGGGCTGCGCGTGGCGAAGCCGAACTCCTCCAGCGCCGCTATCACCCTCGTCATCGACGGAGGCTGCACGCCTTCCTTCGACGCCAGCTCTCCCGGCGTGAGCGGTCCGCACTTGTGCAGTGTGGACAGCGCGGACACCTGCGTGAGCGACACCGACGAGTTGGTGCGCTGTGCCCGCAGGCGACGGTTGAGACGGACGACGGCAAGCCTCAGCCTGCTCGCCAGTCCGTGCTGATCGGTCGCCACGTAGTTAGCATACCTCACGAAATAGTTTCCTGCCGAAAGGTCAGCTCAGCAGGCTCTGGATCGGACCCAACGCGAAGTAGACGACGAAAGCGGCCGCGACGATCCACATCAGCGGGTGGATCGCGCGGGCTCGTCCGGTCAGGGCCTTGAGCAGCACGTAGCTGACGAAGCCCGCGCCGATGCCGTTGGCGATCGAGTAGGTGAACGGCATGACGACGATCGTGAGGAACGCGGGCAGCGCGATCGTGAAGTCGGTGAAGTCGATCTCGCGGATCTGCATCATCATCAACGCGCCGACGATCACCAGCGCCGGTGCGGCCGCCTCGATCGGCACGACCTCGTAGAGCGGCGTGAAGAACATCGCCAGCAGGAACAGCACGCCGGTCACGACGTTGGCGAGACCCGTGCGGGCGCCCTCCGCGATGCCGGACGCCGACTCGATGTAGACGGTGTTCGACGAGCTGGACGCGGCACCGCCGGCCACGGCCCCCAGGCCGTCGACGAACAGCGCCTTGCTGACGTTCGGCAGCTGGCCGTCCTCGTCGATCAGGTCCGCCTCCTTGCCGAGGCCGGTCATGGTGCCGACGGTGTCGAAGAAGTCGGTGAGCACCAGCGTGAAGACGATCAGCGCGGCGGTCAGCGCCGGCAGCCGGGTCCAGGCGCCGAACGACACGTCGCCGAGCAGCGACAGGTCCGGCACGCCGAAGACCTGGTCGGGCAGCGCCGGGTAGCCGAGGTTCCAGCCCTTGGCGTTGACGCCGGCGGACGGACCGGCCTTGACGATCGCCTCCAGCACGATCGCGAAGATCGCCGTCGAGACGATGCCGATCAGGATCGCGCCCTTGACCTTGCGCGCGAACAGCACGCCCGTGACCACCAGCCCGACCACGAACACCAGCGTCGGCCAGCTCGCGATCGACCCGTTGATGCCCAGCCCGACCGGCACGGTCGTGTTCGCGGCGTCCGGCAGGCGGCGGACGAAGCCCGCGTCGACCAGGCCGATGAACGTGATGAAGAGGCCGATGCCGACGGCGATGGCCGCCTTGAGCTCGTTCGGCACGGCGTTGAAGACGGCGGTCCGCACACCCGTGAGGACCAGCAGCAGCACGACCAGGCCGTTGACGAGGATCAGGCCCATCGCCTCCGGCCAGGAGACCTTGGCCGCGACGGACACCGCGACGAACGAGTTGATGCCCAGGCCCGTGGCCAGCGCGAACGGGTAGTTCGCGATCAGGCCGAACAGGATGGTCATCACGCCCGCGACCAGCGCCGTCACCGCGGCGACCTGGCCGACCGGGAGGATGTTGCCGAGCACGTCGGGGTGCGCGCCGGGACCCGTCGGCGCGAAGCTGCCGATGATCAGCGGGTTCAGCACGACGATGTAGGCCATCGTGAAGAAGGTCACGACACCGCCGCGCACCTCCCGCGACACGGTCGACCCGCGCTCGGAAATCTTGAAGAACCCGTCCAGCATCTGGTCTCCTAACACCGTGTCCGAACGCGACTCCGCCCCGCACCCGCCTCCGCTGCCGCACAGACTGGCGGACCCGGTGCCGGTCGTGCTGGGTGGTACCGCGCTGTGGTTCCTCGGATTCCTGGTCGTGCTCGTCGCCGACCGCTCCAACAGCACGCTGCTCTGGACGACCCTGTCCGGAAGCTTGCTCGGGATCATCGGGTACGGAGTGTTCTACTGGCAACGCCGGGCCGCGAGGCGAGGGTCACGCACCGCCCAGCAGGGCCTCGAGGACGCCTAGCCGCGCATGGTCCTGGCCACCGACTGGGTCCGCCTGCTGATCGTCTGCGTCGTCTTCACGACGGCCGCCTGCGCGATCGCCTGGTTCACCGGACTCACCACGCCGAAGCCGTTCCTCAAGGCGGCGGTCCGCGCCGTGCTCCAGCTGGCGGCGGTCTCCGCCGTCATCACCGTCGTGCTCGGCAACCTCGGGTTCACCGGGGTGTTCCTCGTCCTGATGGCCGTCGTGGCCACCGCGACCTCGGCGAGACGCACCGGCACGGGCCGCAAGGGCGTGTGGGTGGCGTTGCCGATCCTGGTCGGCACGGTCCCGGCGCTCGTCCTGCTGATCGCCATCGGCCTGCTGCCCGTCAAGGGCATCGCCCTCATCCCGGTCGGCGGCATCCTGATCGGCGGCGCCATGACCTCCACCACGCTGTCGTCACGGCGGGCGCTCGACACGTTGAAGGACCGCAACGGCGAGTACGAGGCCGCGCTCGCGCTGGGTTTCGTCGAGCCAGCGGCGGTGCGCCTGCTGATCCGCAAGCCTGCGGCCGAGGCGCTGGTGCCGCCGCTCGACCAGACGCGGACCGTCGGCCTGGTGACCCTGCCGGGCGCGTTCGTCGGGATGCTGCTCGGCGGTGCTCCGGTCTGGCAGGCGGGAGCCCTGCAGATCGTGGTGCTGCTGGCTTTGCTGGCAGTCGAGGCGGCCGCCGTCTCGACAGTCGTCGAGCTGGTCGCGAGAGGTCTGGTCAGGAGGACTTCCCAAGACACTGAAGTTAGGCTAACCTAAGCCTCGTCGCTTCGTGGTGGGAGCGGCAGTCAGTTCGGGAACGGACGAGGCCCCCGCTCCGGGCAGAGCGGGGGCCTCGTCGTGTCCGGCGGTGGGCGCTTGTCGGAGCATCCACTGCCGGAGCGTCAGGGCAGCAGCAGGCCGTTCTGGCCCGTGCGCGCCGCCTCGAAGCGAGCGGAGACGTCCTCCCAGTTGACGACGTTCCACAGCGCCGAGATGTAGTCGGCCTTCAGGTTCCGGTACTGCAGGTAGTACGCGTGCTCCCAGATGTCGAACGCGAGCAGCGGCGTGACCGCGATCGACAGGTTCGAGTGGTGGTCCTTGAGCTGCAACGTGATCAGCTTCCGGGCGATCGGCTCCCACGCGAGGATGCCCCAGCCCGAGCCCTGGATCGACGACGCGGCGGCATTGAGCTGACCGCGGAACTTGTCGAACGAGCCGAAGTGCTCGTCGATCGCGGCCGCGAGCTCGCCGACGGGCTTGTCGCCGCCGTTGGGGGAGAGGTTCTTCCACCAGACCTGGTGCAGCGCGTGGCCGGCCAGGTGGAACGCCAGCGTCGTCTCCAGGCCGACGATCGAGCCGAACGACTCCTTGTCGCGCGCTTCCTCGATCTGCTCCAGCGTGTCGTTCGCGCCCTTCACGTAGGCCGCGTGGTGCTTGCCGTGGTGCAGCTCGTTGATCTCGCCGATGATCGCCGGCTCGAGGTCGCCGTAGTCGTAGTCGAGATCCGGCAGCACGTACTGGGCCATGAACGTCTCCTGCACTCTCTTGGTATTTGCAACTTACTCGCAACAAGGCCGAGTAAACCAGTTGCGCGGGGACGTAACTTCGAAGCGTGTCCGTGCTGACAGCCAGGAACGTGTCGCTGTCGTTCGGTCCGAGGACCGTGCTCTCGGAGGTTGATCTCGATGTTTCGCCTGGTGACCGCGTCGGCCTGATCGCGCCCAACGGCGTCGGCAAGTCCACGCTGCTCCGCCTGCTGTCCGGCGAGCTGCTCCCGGAGACCGGCTCGGTCTCACGCACCGGGACGGTCGCGCACCTGACGCAGGAGACCCACCACCGCCCCGGCGAGTCGTTGCGCGACCACCTCGCGCGCCGCACCGGCGTCGCCGCGGCCGAGCGGTGGCTCCAGGAGGCGGCGGAGGCGCTCGGCGAGGGCGGCGGGCAGGACTACCCGGAGGCGTTCGACCACTGGACCGCGATCGGTGCCGGTGACTTCGACGACCGCGCGAACGCCGTCTGCGACCGGCTCGGCCTGCCGGCGGACCTGCTCGACGGGCGCGCGTCCGACGAGCTGTCCGGCGGTCAGCAGGCCCGGCTGCGGCTCGCGGCGGTGCTGCTGACGCGCGCCGACGTGCTGCTGCTCGACGAGCCGACCAACGACCTCGACACCGCGGGACTCGACCTGCTGGAGTCGCACGTCGAGTCGTGGGCGGGCGCGATCGTGGTGGTGAGCCACGACCGGGAGTTCCTGGCGCGCACCACGACCGCGATCGCCGAGCTCGACGAGTTCTCGCACCGCCTCACCGTGTTCGGCGGCGGCTGGGAGGCCTACGTCGAGGAGAAGGCGAACGCGGGCCGTCGCGCGCAGGAGGAGTACGACACCTACGCGGCCAAGCGCGACTCGCTGGCGCAGCGCAGCCGGCAGGTCAAGGAGTGGTCGCGCCAGGGCGTGCACCGCGCGAACAGCGCCAAGGCGCGCAGGGACGAGCCGGACAAGAACGTCCGCGCGGGCCGCACGCAGGGCGCGGAGAACCTCACCGCCAAAGCGTCCGTTGTGGACCGTCAGCTGGCCCGGCTGGAGGAGGTCGAGGAACCGCGCGAGGCCTGGCAGCTGCGGCTCACCCTGCCGTCGGCCGGCCGCGGCAGCTCCGTCGCGTTCACGTTGCGGCAGGCCGTGGTCAGCCGCGGTGACGTGACGCTCGGACCGGTCGACCTCACGATCGGCGCGGGGGAGCGGTGGCGGATCAGCGGCCCGAACGGCGCGGGCAAGTCGACGTTGATCGGCGCGCTGCTGGGCCGCATCCCGCTCGTCTCCGGCGACCGCTCGGTCGGACCGGGCGTCGTGGCCGGCGAGGTCGACCAGTTGCGCGCCGGCTTCGCGTCGGACGCCTCGGCGTTGCGGATCGTGGCCGGGGCGGCCGGACTGCCGGACGTCGAGGTGCGCACGCTGCTGGCGAAGTTCCGGCTCGGCGCGGACACCGTCCTGCGTCCAGCCCGCGAGCTCTCGCCGGGCGAACGGACGCGCGCGGGGCTCGCGCTGCTCCAGGCGCGCGGCACGAACTGTTTGGTCCTGGACGAACCCACGAACCACCTCGACCTGCCGGCGATCGAACAACTGGAACAAGCGTTGGAGAACTACGAGGGCACGTTGCTGCTGGTCACGCACGATCGGCGGCTCGCATCGGCCGTGCGGGTGGATCACGGGGTCAACGTCGTCGACCTCCTCACGTTTCCTCCTGTGAAGGGTGGAAGATATGGGTCATGACCACCGAGGAGGACTGGCCGGTCGAACAGACCTGGTCACTGCGCAACACCCACTGGCACGCCTATGTGGAGCACACGTCGCTCGACCACGCCTCTCCTCGGCAGGTCCGCCTCGAACGCACCCCTGAGGAAGTGCTGACCTCACCGGCCGAGGTGGCGGCGTGGCTGGAGGTCAACCTCCGCAGCGCCACCCGTCCCGAGGAGACCGGCAAGAAGCGGGTGAAGGACGAACGCGACTTCACCGACTCCAACCGCGTGCACGCGTCGCTCGCCTCGCGCGGCGAGTCGATCTACACGGGCGTGAAGGGCGAGCTGACGCTGGCGGTCGAGGCCGTGACGCCCGACGAGTGCCGCATCTCCCACGACGGTGCGGACGTGGCACCGCTGAAGTCGGGCCGCCGCCGCTAGGGCCCGTCCTGTTCCTGGCGCCGGCGGGGACGAGACCGGCGGCGCCGTTGACGCCGGCCTGCCCTGGACCGTTCCGCCCGGTTCGGGGAGGGTTCCCGGAGCGGCCTCAGCCGACGTGCCAGGTGTGCACGGGTTCGCCCGCGTGCATGAGCTCCATGTACCGCTTGAGCATCCCGGAGAGCGCCGCGTCCCTCGACAGGCCGCGTTCCTCCAGCAGGGCAACGGTTTCCCGCTGCCACGACGACCCCGTGCGCCGGGCGAGGCAGCGCTGCTCGATCACCCCGAGGTAGCGCTCGCGGGCCTCGTCGGAGACGCCGCAGTCGCGCAGCCCCTCGTGCGCCATCGGCAGCAGGCGGCGCAGCACCAGCTCGTCCGGCGGGATCCAGCCGATGCCGGGCCAGTACAGCTGGGCGTTCATGCCGTGCCGTGCGCCGGTGTAGAGGTTCTCCTCCGCCGCCTGGAACGACATCTGCGTCCACAGTGGACGCTCCTGGGCGGTGAGGGCGCGCTGGGCGCCGTAGAAGAAGGCCGCGTTGGCCATCGTGTCGAGCACCGTCGGCCCGGCGGGCAGGACGCGGTTCTCGACACGCAGGTGCGGCACGCCGTCGACGACGTCGTAGACGGGCCGGTTCCAGCGCCAGATCGTGCCGTTGTGCAGGCGCAGCTCCGAAAGACGAGGCGCGCCACCGGCTTCGAGCACCTCCAACGGGTCCTCGTCGTCGGTTTCGGGCAGCAGGCTGGGGAAGTAGCGCACGTTCTCCTCGAACAGGTCGAAGATCGATGTGATCCAGCGTTCACCGAACCAGACGCGCGGGCGCACGCCCTGGTTCTTCAGCTCGTCCGGCCGGGTGTCGGTGGCCTGCTCGAACAACGGGATGCGCGTCTCGTGCCAGAGCGCCTTCCCCAGCAGGAAGGCGGAGTTCGCGGCGATGGCGACCTGGACGCCGGCCAGGCACTGCGCGGCGTTCCAGTGCGAGGCGAAGTTCGTGGGCTCGACCTGGAGGTGCAGCTGCACCGACGTGCAGGCGGCCTCGGGGAGAATCGACTCCGCGTAGCTCAGCAGCTTCTCCGGCCCCTTGCCCGGCATCGCCGGACCTTCCATGCGCAGCACCATCTCCTCGCCGCGCGCTTTGAAGATCGTGTCGTTCAGCAGCGCGTACCGCGGGCTCTCGGAGAGCCACTTGCGGTCGAAGTGCCGCTCCCGCAACGTGGGCAGCACCCCGATCATGGCGAGGTTGGCGCCGACGTCGTTGGCCTTGGTGTCGGCGTTGTCGAGCGACTGCCGCAGTTCCTGTTCCAGGCCAAGCATCTCACCGCCGGCCAGCTCGCGCGGCGGGACGTTGATCTCCAGGTTCTGCTGGCCCAGCTCCAGCGTGTAGGAGGGGTCGTCGATCTTCTCGAGCACCTCCGAGTTCGCCATCGCCGGACGCATCGCGTCGTCGACGAGGTTGAGCTCGATCTCGAGTCCCATCTGCCGACGGGGAAAGGAGAACGTGTCTTCGGCCAACATCGTGGCCAAGGCGTCGAGACTCCGCTGCATCTTCTCGCGATAACGCTGGCGATCGTCTCTGGTGAACGTGCGGCTGGACACTTCACTTCCCATGCCGCTACCCCTTCGCTCGGCGCCGGTGGGCGCGGGCAGGCGGAACGCCCAACGTGACACAGGCGAAACCTCCTTTACATCGCCCAAAACGGTGCTCTCTGTCACG
>NZ_DASVFL010000136.1:0-40007 GCF_036380075.1 Lentzea sp.
GAGCACCTGCAGGCCGGCGAACACGCCGATCGTGGCCCGGCCCCCGGTGGTGATCACCTTGCCGATAGTCATCTCCATGCCGACCAGGCTACTGTGTTGGTCAACATAGAGTTAGTCAGCTGACATAGGAGACCTCTGACATGCGGAGCTGGACTGGTTCGGTCGCTTTTCTCACCGGTGGCGCGAGGGGGATCGGCTTGGGCATCGCCCGTGCCCTCGGCAAGCGGGGAGTGCGCCTCGCGGTGACCGACGTGGACGCGGTGGCGTTGGAACGCGCCGGGGAGGAGCTGGCGGATCTGACCGAGGTGACGACCCACCGGTTGGACGTGCGGGACCGGGACTCGTTCGCCGCCGTGGCCGACGAGGTCGAACGTGAGCTCGGACAGGTGGACCTGCTGTTCAACAACGCGGGGATCGTGCCGTTCGCGCTGCCCGAGGACCTGACCTACGACAAGTGGGACCTCTCGCTCGCCGTCAACCTGACCGGCGTCGTCAACGGCGTCCAGACCTTCCTGCCGCGCATGATCGAACGCGGTGCCGGCCACATCGTGAACACTGCGTCGGGCGCCGGACTCGTGGCCGATTCCAACGTCCTGTACGTGACCGCGAAGTTCGCCGTCGTCGGGCTGTCGGAGTCGCTCCGGCTGGCCGCGGCCCGGCACGGCGTCGGTGTCAGCGTCCTGTGCCCAGGGCCTGTCGACACCGGCATCGTCGCCAACACGCGGACGTTGGAGGCGGACGTGGCGTTGCGGGACGACCTCGTGCCCGCCGTCGAGGAGTTCCTCCGGAGCGGGCCGGGAATTGACGAGGTGGGGGAGATGGTGGTCGCCGCTATGAATGCCGGGAAGCCGTGGATCTTCACCGGCGACGAGGTGCGCCCCCACCTGGAGGAGCGGATGAAAGCGTTGCTGGCGTCCGTGTGAGCTTCCGGGCTGGTGGGCGATCCAGTCGTCCGGCTGCGGCCCGACCGCGGGTGCGGCCGGGCCGTCGGGTCACTCGAAGGCAGTGATCAGCAAGGGAGTTCGACGCAGGTCGCCGAGAGTGCACACGAGACCGGCCAGGGCACAGACGGCGCGCATGCCGACGGCGTAGTCGGGCTCGCCGGGTTCGGCGTCCTCGAACTCGAAGACGCCGGCCGCGTCGAAGGCGGCACGCAGCTCGGAGGGCATGTCGGGAAGATCTGCGCCGAGATCGAGCTGGTCCAGGTCGATCCAGGCCAGCCTGCACCCGTTCACGGCGTACGTGACGACGGCATTCGCATTCGTGGAGTACGTGCTCGTGGCTGCCGATCTGCCGTTGGCGGAAAGCAGAATCGTGTCATCGTGGGAGGTGGCGGAACCGGAGTCGTCGTAAACGAACGTCCACGCGCCGATACGTCCCGCCAAGAGTGTGGCAGAAGTTCCCGGATCGGTACCGAGAGCCGCGCCGGGCAGCGAAGTCCATTCGTTCGGCTTGCTGGCGGGGAGTTCACAAGGGTGAATCCTCTGCGGCTCGGCGCCGAGTGCTTCCAGTGCTTCTGCCGGGAGCAGGCCGGTCACGACGTGCAGGGTGTGGTCGGGATCATCGCTCGCCAGCTCGCTGATCCAGATCGGATCGCCCTCGGAGTCGAGCGTGTTCGGTGGAAATCCGGGTGTGGGCATCAGTGACCTTCGTCGACAGTGGTGGCGCGGCGGCGGACGGCGATCAGGTTCTCGCGACGCGTGATTCGCGCGCACTGTAGCGATCTCCACGCCGGGGCCGCGTGCGTTCGGCGAAGCCTGCCCTCGCGATCCTGATCGGTGGTCTGGAAGGGCGCTTCTCGCTGGATCAGATACTCGCCTGAGGATTGAAACCCGTAGCGTCACGGGCTGCTTCGGAAGAATATGTTCGCTGTGGTGAAACATTAAATGAAATGGAATCTCACCGTGAAGTTCTCCATGAATGTCGTCAAGCGGGCAAGTGTCGTCGCGGCCCTGGCGGTGGCCGCCGCGTCCATCGGCGCCGCTCCGGCATCTGCGGCGGGTTCGGGCACGATCGACGTCTGCTCGTTCGGCAACTACGGAACCTCTGTCGAGTTCCCGGGTCGCGGCGGTTTGTCGACCGTCATCGTCCCGCCGGGATCGTGTCTGTCCGCCCCGATCGGTGATCTCGCCAGGGGGAACGAGCCGATCAACATCTACGGCCACTTCCCCCATCAGGTCTGGCTTCAGAGCGCCACCTTCTGCGCGGCCATCGGCGGCTTCGTGGGCACCTATGGCGAAGCAAGTGACCACTGGGTGGCAATTCCTCAGCAGTGCTGATCGTTGCTCCGTAGAAATCGGAAGAACTCCGGTGGGTCCCGCGGCGGCATGTCTGCGGGACCCACCGCAGCCAGCGGTGCGGTCATCGGTGGGACCACGGATGCCAGGACACGGTCCCGCCATGTCCGTCGCGTGCGCGCCACGATGACCGATAGCCGTCAGGGCTGGCCACCCATGTGCCTTTTCACCCTGACAAATCTGCCTCGACGGCTCCCGCGTCGTTCGTCGGGGACATGATCTTCGGTTCGATCGGTAACTTCAGGCATGCCCGTGAGCTACTGGAGACCGATCACCGAGTGGTGGTGGACGGCCCTGGAGACTACGACTTTCTCGCTATCCGGCATCGACGACTCCTGGGGAGACGTGATGTTCAGCAGGACTGATGCCTCTGTCACTCCGGTGTTCTGCCGCTCGTCGGCGTCGGGAGCACCGGCCGCCGGTGACGAGGCGGTCCAGAGCGTCGCCGGCCAGGCCGTGCAGTGACCGGGCTGACGGGAGGATGAGCTCCGCCAGTTCCGGGAACACCTTGGCGTCATCGGTCCCGGCTGTGGGGGAACCGGGACGGGTCGTGGTTCTGAACGTGCCGGTAGGCCTGGGGGAACCAGCGTTGTTGACCGCCGCGTGCGAGCAGTGGCGGCTGTCGGGTGTGCGGATGATCGCTTTGTCCGGCGCCGCGCGGCCCGGTGACCGTGGACCTTTCGGGATCGACCCGTTGCTGCGCGTGATGCGCGCCCACCTCGAGTACTTCGGCATCCCGGGTGTGATCGATGCGGTCGGGGCGATCACCCGGCTTCGCGACCTCCACCAGGACACCGAGATCCCGGCGCTGCTGGGTGTCGCGCTGCGCTCGTTGTTCCAGTGCATCACGTCGAGCCGACAGGTCGTCCTCCTGGTCGATCACACGCACGAGTTCCAGCCGCACCTCCTCGTGGACGCCTGCGGCCGGGCCGGTGCGCTCGCCGTCGTGACCTGCGGGTCTGACGCCGACATGTCTTTCGCTGCGAATGAGCTGTTCGTCCTGGCCGATGAGGTAATCGAGATCAGCCCGCCCGACACCAGCCTCGGATGACTGGTGGCCGGGCACTGACCCTCGCGTCGGTCATACACGGTGCGGCTGGTTCGAGTTCCACGCCCCTCATTCCTGGGCTTCAGGGAAGGGATCCGTGGACGAGAGGGCAGTGTCGCTGTTTGCGGTGGAACGTGCGCGCAACGCGGGACATCATTCGGTGAGGCCGGGAAGTGCTCCCTATCTTTGGAGAGTTGTGAAGTCTTTGTGTTGGATCGCGCGGCCGTGTGCGGCGGGCACCTGTCTGCGTCTGTCGGCGCAGGGTTCGTGGATTGACCTCCTCGAGTGGCGCTGAGCACTGTCCTGCGATGCACATCACCTATCTTCTCGACGGTTCCGGAAATCCGCTCTACGGCGGCCGATATGACCTGCACGGAGGCTTTCACACCTACGGCCAGCAAACGTACATCCTGGATCTGATCACAGGTCTGGCTCGCCGGGGTCACTCCGTGCGACTGGTGGCGCGAGGGATCGAACGTTTTCCGGTGCTGGAGGCGCTGAGGCATATCACCAATGTCGCCGTCAGCACGGATGTGGGCCGCGGCACGGACTTGCTGCTCGTCGACGAGGCGCCCGACCAGATGGTGTCCGCGTTCGACCCGGCGATAACGACGTTCAACATCATCCATCACGCGCAGGCCATCGCGAGTTCGTACATGACCGAGCGTTCCACGCTCTTCCTGTGCATGACCGAGAACGCGCTCCGCACACAGCGAAAACGAGTTCCGTTCGGCAAGTGCGTGCTGCTGCCCCAGGGGGTCGATCTGCAGCGTTTTCGCCCGGTCCACGAGCGCGGCGCGACCGACCGTCCTCGCTTGCTGATGTACTGCCGGCTGGATTCCGGTCGCGAGGAGATCCTCACCACGCTCGTCGACAACCTCGATCGGCAGGCGCTCGCCGTCCGCGTGGTCGGCGACGGGCCCGGGTTCTGGGAGATGGAACGGCGCTTCGGTGACGAGATCCTGCTCATGAACCACGTGCCGAACCGCTCCATGCCACACCTGCTGCGTGACACGGACGTGGTCATCTCACTCGGCCGCGGCGCGATGGAAGCCATGGCGAGCGGGCTGCCGGTTCTCTGCGCGGGATACGGGTACGCGGGCCTGATCACCGCTGACAACCTGCAGACGCTGCTCGAACGCAATCTGACCGCGTACGGCCACCACCGCGATCCGCGTCTGGTCATGGAGGACGTGAGAGAGGCCATCGCGACACCGCCCGCGGTGATGCGGGTGCTCGCCGAAGAGCACTTCTCCGTCGACGCATCCATCGACCGCATGATCTCGCTCCTGCTCTCGGAGCCCGTTCCCGGCCGTGGCTGAGCCTCTTGGCCTCAGGAGAGAAACAATGGCATCAGCTATCGATGTGGACGTCTTCGCCGACATCCGTGCTCGCTACTTCCCGATGAAGAACGAGAGTTCCGGTCTGGTGGCAGAGTCCTGCGACGACGCAGCGCACTTCACCGAGGCCACCTCCTCGATCTTCCGGCGCATCTTCACCCACGAGCCCGCATACGCCGTGCCGACTGACCGGCGTGCCGCAGCGGAGCGCCTGCTCCGGGTTCACCAAGCTGTTCACCACGAGCGCTTCTTGATCAGCGATGGCAACGGTGCCGTCGTCGGTTGGATGTGCGGGGAGATGGAGGATCGCTCCACCTTCTACCTTCGCAGTACCGGCTTCCTGCCCGAGCACCGGCTCCGCGGTGCTGCCCGGTTCTATCCGCCATTTCTCGCGTATCTGCGCGACCTGGGCTATGAGCGCATCACCTCTCATCATCATCCGCACAACTCTGCGGCAATCATCATGCAGCTCAAGATGGGATTCGTGATCGACGGGATGACGCTCGACGAGCGACACGGTCCGATGGTGAAGCTCGTTCTGCACGTGCACGACGACCGCAAACGGGAATACCTGCGGCGGCTCCGCCTGACGGACGCCGAGCGAAGCCTGTGACCGGACAGCGGCAGGTCGTCCCCGTTCCGGCCACTGTCCCCTCACCGATCATCACGAACGGGCCGCGCGCACAGCGCAAGGTTGCGCTCACGTTCGACGCGGACCTGACAGCGGCGATGCGGGACCGGCTCGTGGCAAGAACGGTCTCTTCCTATGCCGACATGCGGATCGTCGATGAGTTGGTCGCGACGAGCACGCCCGCGACGTTCTTCTTCACGGGTCTGTGGATGGAGACCTATCCCGAGCAGACCCGTCGCATCGGCGATCACCGCATGTTCGAGTTGGCGACCCACTCTCAAACGCACCGCGGCTTTCGCGAGAAGTGCTTCAGGCTGGGACTCGTACCGCCGGATGAGATGCACGCCGAAGTCGTGCAACCGATCACGACGCTGCAGGGGCTGACCGGACGCGCCACGAACTACTTCCGATTCCCCGGCGGCTGTTGGACCGATGATGCGCTCCGCATCGTCCTCAACGCGGGAATGACGGTGGTGCACTGGGACGTGGAGTCGGGCGACGCCTTCTGCGAGTCGGCTGATGTCATCGTCGACAAGGTGGTGGCGAACGTGCGGCCGGGCTCGATCGTGCTCTTCCACCTCGGTGGACCGAACGCCCCTCGCACCGCCGATGCTCTGCCCCGGATCCTGGCGGCATTGGCGGAGAGAGACCTGACGCCGGTGACCCTGACCGATCTGCTTCACCCATGAGTGGTGGTGCGACGGCCGCGGCACGGCGCCGACCTAGGACGACGCTGGCGTTGCTGTTCATCGCTCGCGGTCTGTCCCAGGTGGGAACGAGTCTGCAGGTGATCGCCCAGTCTTTGGCCATCGTGTCGATGCCGGGTGGTGATCGCCTGGTCGCGGTCGTCGCAGTGGTGCCCACCGCCGCGGTGGTGCTGCTCAGCGGTGTAGGCGGATCGCTGGCCGACCGGTTCTCGCCGCGTGCGGTGCTGCTCAGCACGCAGCCGATGCTCGCCCTCATCGCCCTGAGCATGGGCGTGGCCGGACAGGCCGGTGTGCTCGGTGCGGGCCGACTGATCACGGGCGTCGTCGTGCTCAATCTCGTCGCTTCCCTGGGAACCGCCGCGTGGCAAGTGCTCATCTCCGACGCGACCGGGGGTGTGGAGATCAGGCAGGGCACGACCATCAACACCGCGGCTCTGGACGCCGGTCTGATCGTAGGCGCGGTCCTCGCGGCACCGGTCATCGCGATGTCGGGCAGCAGTGGTGCCTTCATCCTCAACGGAGCGTCCTACCTCGTGACCACTTTGACAGTGGCGGCCTTGCGCGGTGCAGCCGGTTCCTGTGAGACCACAGTCGTCCGAGGCGAGCGGGTCACTGCCCGGCACGTGTTCGGTCGTCTGCTGGGCACGTGGGAAACGTCCGCCGTCGTGCTCACAGCGATGGCCGCCGCACTGGTCGGCACCAGCCTGCCTGTGCTGTTGTTGCTGCTCGTGCACCAGGAACGGGCCACCGACGGCGCTGTCTACGGCGCCTTCCTCGGCGCGATGTCAGCCGGCTCGCTTGTAGGTGGAATCGTGACGTGGCAACACATCTCGACCGCCCGGCGTGTCCTGGGGGAGGCGATCGGTCTCGGCCTCCTCGTTCTGGCGGTCGCGTGTATGCCGGGGACGGCATCCACGCTCGTCGTCCTCGTGCCCGTCGGGTTCCTCTTCCTCACACTGCGGGTGGGCGTGGTGTCCTACGTTCAGCTGCGAGCTCCAGCCGGCGGGCGTGCCAGGACCGTGGCGTTGTTCTCGCTCGTGCTCGCCGGTGCTCAGATCATCGGCACTACGGGTTTCACCATGCTCGCCGCCGAGATCGGAGCACGCTGGAGCATTGCGGCAGCCGGTCTGCTGCTTGTGATCATGGTGAGCGCGGTCCTCGCCTGGGCGGCGCGCAGACGGCGTCCGCCCGTTCACCCTTCCAGCACATCCTTCAATTCGGATCGGACAGCATCGTCGTGGAGATAGAGACCCGTCGACTCCTCCTACGTGAGTTCAGGATGGACGACCAGCCGGCGATCCATGTCTTCGCCGCTGATCCGCTGGTGACCCGTCACACGGCATGGGGGCCGCTCAGCAGACAGGAGACGGCCGCGGAGGTGCGCGCAACGGTCGAGGCGGCGGGCCAGGTACCGCGGACCAGATACGGCTTGGCCGTGACCGAACGGTCGACCAGTTCGGTAGTCGGTTCTATCGAGCTGCGAATGGTCAGTGTCCGACATCGGCGGGCGGCGATGGAGTTCGCCTTCGGGCGTCCGTCCTGGGGCCACGGCTATGCCACCGAGGCGGCCGAGGCCTTGGCTGACTTCGGGTTCGGCACACTGGGCCTGCGGAAGATCACCGCAACCTGCAGCCCGGAGAACGTCGCGTCAAACCGGGTGCTGACGAAGATCGGCATGCACTTGGAGGGTCATCTGCACGATCACGTCCTGGTGCGCGGCGCCTGGCAGGACCGGCTGTTGTTCGGGCTCACGGCTCCGGATGTCACAGCATGATGCGCGGGTCGACCATTGACCTGGTACGTGCTGCTCTGTCGCTGGTCACCGACCGGCCTCCAGGGCTTGCCCGGGGGTAGTTGCCGTGTCCGGTGCCGTCGTGGGGGAGCAGGGTGGCGGTGGGCAGTCGGCAGTCACCGCACCAGACCGGCTGGGTGGTTTTCGACAGGTCGGTCGACTCCGTTGATCGAGCCGACAGGCTCGTCGGAGCGCCCTCCGCGACCGACCTGAGGAACTCCGCGAACCTGAGCCACCTGTCCGGGATGTACATCGCCCGTAAGACCTGCCATCGGAGTTGTTCGGGCGTTGGTCAGCCCAGGTTCTCCGGCACGAGGCTGTCCGCTGGATGACCTCGCCGTCGGTGGACGACCCGCCGATCTGGCCGGCGCCCGCCGTGGCGAAGGCGCCGACCGCGACCGCGGCGGCCACGCCGCGCCCGCGTAGCGCTGACGGTGGCGGAGGGGAAGCAGACGGGGGAGCTGACGGTGCGCGTGAGTTCGGTGCCGCCGGGCCGGCGGTGATGACGCAAAGCTCGTCCTTGTTCCTGGAGGAAGGTCCACCGGCGCTCACCGCCTGGCGGGGCGTGGGTGTCGCATGCCCGTCAAGGCCCCTGCCGGATATGAAGAACCCGAGTGGATGATGTTCAGAACCGCACCGTGACCGTCGTACCGGTTCCCACCTCGTTGTCGACGGCTATCGTGCCGCCGTGCGCCCGCACGACGTACTTCGCGATCGACCTCTTGTTGCGCGTACGGCGCGCTCGCCACGAGTACTTCGGCATTCCCGGGACGATCGACGCTAGCGGGATCGAAACAGGGCTTCGGGAGTCCTACGAGGTCGTTCTCCTCGTCGACTACACCCGCGACGTCCGCCTGCACTTGGCCGCGGACGCCTGCAGCCGAGCCGGTGCGCTCGTGGTCGTGACCTGCTGGCCCGGTGTCGACCTGTCCGTCGGCGTGGACCGTTTCGCGCTCGTCGACGACGTGATCGAGGCCGAGCCGCCCGAACAAAGTTGCGGCACTGCTCAAATCCGCACACTGGACTGACCGCCATCGGGAGCAATTAGCGGCTCCATTCAGCGCTATTCGGGTGCTGGTGGGTGAGCTGTGTCCATTTGAGACGTGATGGGAGGCACACGCTCTCGACGATCAGGACGCTCTGTTCTAACTTGTTAGGAGTCCTATCAAGAGTGCGAACCAGAGGAAGCGACGTTTTCGGCAAGATCGGTGTCGCACATGACGGCCGAGTGGCATCAGCTCATCGGCCGGTCCTGAGCGCGGGGATTGCCGACTGGCCGTGATCCTCGGACTGTTCGGCTGATCTGCTCGTATCTCGTCCGATCGCAGGCTGGTTCACAACGGGTTCCGGGTGAACAGGGGGTTCTTCTGTTATGGGGCAACAGGATTTAGTGCTCGATGCGGTGCGCGGATCCTCGTTGGCGAGGCGAGTCACGTGACCGGCATTGACGGCACGGACGGGCTGGATCGGCGGCTTGTCGACGCGTTTGTGCGACTCGGGTACGGCATGCGTTCGTCGGCGCGGCGCACAGCCCGGGAGCACGGACTGTCACGGTTGCAACAGCACGTGCTGCTGGCGTTGGACCGGCCTCCTCAGGCGCGGCACGAGGTGGCCGCCCTTGCCGCGGAGTTCGGTGTGGCCACATCGACATTGTCCGCCAGCGGCACAGCCTTGAAGCGCAAAGGGCTGGTGACGCGTTCCCCTGACAAAGACGGCCGTCGCCGCGTGCTGGCACTGACAGAGGCGGGCAAAGAGGTTGCACGCGCACTGTCCACTCAGGATGATCCACTGATGGCCGCGCTCGCCGGGATCCGCGAACAAGACCGCGTCACCACGCTGCGCACCGTGCTCAGGATGATCACGGATCTGGAGAGCGCGGGTGTGGTGGGCGCAACTCGGACGTGCCCATCGCCATCCGGCGAAGGTTCCCCGGGGCTCCAGCCGAGGTTCGATGAAGACCGTCACGATACCGACGACGGTCGACGCAGGTTGTAGACCAGGTCGGGTGGTGGCAGGTGCGGCACGCCGCGCTCGGTGAGGACGGCGCCCAGGGCTGGCTGGTGCAGCACGGTCACGCTGCCCCAGGCCAGCCAGACGCCCTGGACCGCCGGGGCGACCTCGACCGGTTCGCTGGCCGGCAAGGTGTCGATGAAACCAGTCATGGAACTGCTCCTGTGCGATGTCGCGGTCAGACCGCAGAACAGCGGAACTGGGGTAGTCCACTCCGAACTCGCAGAAGGGCGGCTCTCCTCACGTGACGGATCTGGTTCCCGGCCGCCGGGAAACCGAAGCCGGCGCCCGTCGTCGGTACCGTGATGCAGACGCACGCGTCCAGCTTCCCGCTGAGCCGGCAGCACCGCCGCTGTCGCTGCGGCGACGGTCAACGCCGTCGGCCGGTACCTCCCAAGCCTGACGACTCTCGCGGCGCACCTGCAGTAGCGGCATGTGTTGCTGTGGTGGTGGGCGCGTTCGAGCGCGTGACGTCGGTTGGCTCGCCGGTGGGCCATTCTGCCGGGCAGTGTCTGCCGGGGGCCGGAGTCTGGACGGTGAGCAGGGTGGCGGTGGGCAGTTGGCTGGCGACGTTCTGGGCCCACTCGTAGGGTGTGGCGACGTCGTGCAGGCTGTTGGTCATCAGGATCGGCGGGGCGTGTGGCACGTGAAGTGGACGTTGCGGGTTGTTCACCGCGCCGGTCCAGCCGAGGCAGGCGAGGATGTCTTCGTAGAACGGGGTCAAGCGGGTGTGTGGTGCGACGGCTTCGGCTTGTGCCCGGTACGCGCTCAGTGCCGCGTAGCTGTCGGCCTCGCTCCACTGCCAGTCGCCGCACCAATCTCCATCTGTCGTGTTGTGTTCGTCCAGTCGTGGTGCACGGCGGCCCGGCCGTAGTCGTGGATTCCATGACTGCCGGCGCCACGACGATTGCCCTGATGTGCCTGGGGGTCGCCGCTACTTGCGCCAGATGTCTGCCAGGTGCCGGTCGACCATGCCCGCGAGAGTCATCAGCGCCGCGTGGGCGTCGACGGTGTCCGGGGTGAGCAGTGCCTGCAGGTGGATGCCCAGGAGTGCGCCGTTGAGGGCCACCGCGGCGGCGCGCTCTTTCTCGGATGCTTTCTCGGGATCGGCGTCCGTCGGGCGACGGAGACGCAGCAATGCCTCGAAGCTTTCGCGTCCGCGCCGGAGAACCTCTCTGTGGTGCTCCTGAGAATTTTCCCAGTCGTTGAGGGCTTCGACGAGCATCGTCAACACCAGGGCCGAGCTTCCGTCGTTCAGGAGTCGTGTGGTCCGTGAGAACAGCTCGGTGAGCGAGGGTGCGGATCGGAACTGCCCTGCGGGCCAGACCCGTTCGGCTGCTCGCTGGACGACGGCCATTGCCAGGACGTGCTTGTTCTTGAAGTGCCATGGGATGGTGCCGCGGCCGGTGCCGGATCGTCTGGCGATGTCCATAAAGGACGTCCGGTGGAAGCCGCGTTCGGCGAAGAGTTCCTCGGCCGCGTCCAGGATCCGGTGTCGTCTCGGGGAACTTTCGCCGGTCGGCTCAGTCGGCAACACGGCGGATCACACTGATCGAGTCGATGTCGGCGACCTTCACCGGCTGGCCCTCGGTCGAGGCGTGCACGGCACGCGTGGTGTCGATCGCCAGCGCCACGTGGGACTGGCTGGAGTAGTAGACGATGATGTCATCCGCGACCTCCCACCCTCGCGCCGGTGGCGCCCGCGCTGCCGGTCCCGCCCAGAACCACCGTCAGCGCGCAGACCAGCGCTGCTGTGCCACGTAACAGCCTCATTGAGCCATCTCCATCTTTCGCGTCGTGTTCATTCAGTCGTGGCGCACGACGGTCCGGCGGTAGTCACGGACTCCCATGACGGTCAGCGCCACGACGATTGCCCCGACACAGCAAACCTGCGTCATCACCATCACGTCGAACGGTATGAGTCCGTTCTTCAGCACCAGAATCTGGATCAATGCCAAGCCGATGCACAGGGCCAGCGCCAGTGTCCGTACCGGGCGCGGTCCGGTGCGACGCCGGAGCAGTAGACATCCGGCTCCGGCGATCGCGCACAGCCAGACGAGCGGGGACAGACCGGTGATCTGGTCCAAGGCCTCCGGGAACGCGAACCTGAGCGCGAGGGCGGGGGCAAGGACCAGGCTCGTCCCGGTGGCCCACCACCACGGCCGCGCTGGTGGCAACGGGGCGTCGGTGTGGAAGGCCACCAGTACCAGCACCAGCGGAATCCACTGTGGAGCGAAGTACCCGATCGGTCCGAGGTCGAGATCGGACCAATGCCTGGTCAGAAACAGGATCGCGCCCGCGGCCAGGATCGCCCCGGCGGCGATCCTGGCCAGGCGGCGCCACCCGTCCACCAGAAGTACGAGCGGAACCAGCGCCGCGGCCAGCGGAACGAGCCCCTTGGCCAGGAGGGACGTCGACACCGCGTGGTGGAGGTACCCCAGATCGGAGAACGCCACGAGAAACCAAAGACTCTCGCCGACTTTGCCGGCGGACCTGAGCACGCCCCAGAGCAGGCCGAGGAGCGCGACCTGCCGCACCAGATCACCCAGGGCGACCGCGCGTGCAGGTGCCGCCCTGGCTGCCAGACGGGTGCGCACACCCAGCGCCAGCAACGCCCGCAGTTCGCTCCACAGCGCCGCGCGGGCCCGCTCGCCGTGCAGGTCGAGCAGAGTGTCGACCATCTCGTCGCCGCGTTCGTCGCGATACCACGCCGGGAGTATCCGCACTAGCGCGCGGTACTGGGACTCGGCGCTGATCATGCCCGGCCCTCCGCTGCACGGGGCCACCGGCCGCGTGCTCGCAACACCGCACTGGCGGCATCGACGTTCGCAGCCAGCCGCCGGGTCTGCTCGACCAGCGCTGCGCTGCCCGCCCCGGTCAACCGGTAGTAGCGGCGGAGTCTGCCCTGGTGAGTCTCCTCCCGGTCGCGCTCGGCCCAGCCGTCGGCGACCAGTTGGTCCAGCACGCCGTAGAGGGTGCCGACGCGCAGCCGCACCCGGCCGTCGGTCACCTCCAGCACCCGCTGCACGACTCCGTACCCGTGTCGCGGTTCCTCTTCCAGCGCGACCAGTATCAGGAAGGTCTGCTCGGACATTCTCCGCTCCGCCACGAGTCCACATATATCACATGACGATATATATCGTGAGGCGATATATCTTGCGGTCGGCCATCTCATTGTCCACGCGGAGCCTTCTCGTGGTAGCTGTCCCGCCGCTGCGATCGGAGCGGTCGCCGGGCCGAGGACGAGCAAACCCGTGTCCGCGGCTTCCAGCACGGCGATGCCGAACTCCTCCTCACGCTCGCGCAGGCGCAGACATGCGGCGCGCCAGAGAACATCGGCGTGGCGACGCGTTCCTGGCGCAGCCCCAGACGTCTTGGTCGGGCCACGCTGTCGGCATCGCGAGCCGTCCGCGTGCCTCAGGCGTGGACCCGGGTCAGTGCGGGCATCTCCTCGGGAACCGACTGTTCGTCCGGCATCCGTGCGGTGGGAGAGCCGCCGATGAGACATCCACTGCCAACCTCAGACGGAGCGCGAGGTCCGAGACGGCGAGCTACCTGGTGCCACGGCGTCGCCGGAGATCCGATACGTCTACACGCCTGGGCGGAAGTGAACGAGGACTTCCTCTGGCGAACCGCGGGAGAAGCCTCTCGGCCTGGTCGAGGGGGTCGTCCGTCTCGGCGAGCGCGGCCGGTGCGGCGTCGAGGTCGGGGAGGGGCAGTGACGCCGGCAGCCCGAGCAGGCAGGGATGCGCCGTTCACGTCGCTGTTCGGAGGCGGTGCGATCGCGGTCCGGCCTGTGATGCCGATGAACGGCGGTGGTCGCTCGTCCGGAACCGGGTGCTCCGCGGACCGGCGTGCTCTACCGGGAACGCCGCACGGCGAAGGATCCGGACGGACCCCTCACGACGTGGTCCAGCGTGCGACCCCGGCGGCGACGGCGGAGGCCGGGGTGCCGGCGGGCCACGCCTGCGCGAGGTGGCCGTCCGGGCGGACGAGGACGTACGCGTGGTCCTGCCACGAGGCGGTGGTCGTGGCCGTGTCGACGAACGGGTGGTCGGCACCGTCGAGGAGGGCGGCTCCCACCACTCGTCCGGCGAGACCGACGAGCAGGAACCGGTCCGGCCGCAGGCGGTGGTGCACCGTCCCGCCGGGCAGGGGCAGGGGCGGCAGTCGCAGTCCGCCTTCCGGGTAGCGGACGTCCAGTCCGGACAGCCAGCCGCGCAGCGAGGCGGCGGTGTCCCCGTCGCGGGCCAGCAGTGCGCCCAGCAGGCGGCGCAGTTCGGCGTTGGCCGGGGTGAAGGTCATCGAGACGGCGGCCTGGGCGAGGGTGTTGGCCGCGAGTCTGCGTGCGACGGGCAGGCGTTCGGCTTCGTAGGAGGCGTTGCCGGTGCGGACGTGCTCGGGAGCGCGGCCGCGGATTTCGGCGGCGAGCTTCCACGCGAGGTTCGCGGCGTCCTGCAGGCCGACGTTGAGGCCTTGGCCTCCGGCCGGGAGGTGGATGTGGGCCGCGTCCCCGGCGAGGAAGACCCGGCCGCACCGCACCCGTTCGGCGTGCCGGGTCGTGTCGGTGTTGCGCGAGCCCCAGAACACCGTGCCCAGCCCGTGGTCGGTGCCGGCGATCCGGATCATCGCCGCCCGCAGGGTCTCCCGGTCCACGGGCTCGTCCCGGCGGACCCGTACCTGAGCCGGGGTGAGCCCGGTGTCGTCGCGGTCGACACCGAAGACCCGATAGCGCCCGCCGGGCAGCGGCAGCACGTTCAGGGTGCCGCGGGTGGCGTCCCAGAAGTGCGGTTCGGCAGGAGGACGGCGCAGTTCGACGTCGCCGACGAACCCGCACAGCGTCGGGTCGGTGCCGGGAAACCCGATGCCGAGTGCCCGGCGGACCGTGCTGCGCGCTCCGTCCGCCCCGATCGCGAACCGGGACACCGCCGTCTCGTCGCGACCGGCCCGGTGCAGCTCCAGCCGGACCTCGTCGGCGCCCTGGGCGATCCCGCGCACCTCGGTGCCGAGGTGGACCGGCACTCCGCACGCGGTCAGGTGGTCGGCCAGGATCCGCTCGGTGATGACTTGCGGGATCATCAGGACGTGCGGGAACTCCGTGTCGAGTCCGCGGTAGTCCAGCAGTTCGGGCAGCAGGCCGAAATGCGTGGCGGACAGTGCGGTCCCGGCGGCGACCAGGGCGTCGGTGACGCTGCCGCCGTCCGGTGTGCGGATGGCCTGGAGCACCTCGAGGGTGCGGGGGTGCATGGTCGTCGCCTTGGAGTGCGGGCTGGTTCCGGTGCCGCGTTCGAAGACGGCGACATCGATCCCGGCGGCGTGCAGCAGGGCTGCGGTGGCCAGTCCGATCGGGCCGGCCCCGATCACGCCCACGTCGGTGCGGGCCGTCATGAGCCGAGCCGCCGGCGTTCCAGCGCGTAGGACACCGCGTTGACGAGCAGAGCGGCACTGGCGACGACAGTCTGAGGACCGCGCCACCTCGGCGGCGCGGCCTCGCCGGGGCGAGGCCGGTCGACCAGCGCGGTTCCCGGGTACAGGGTGGCCGAGAGCTGCGTCACCCAGTAGATCGACGCGGCTGCCGTGGTCACCTGCAGGCGCTGTGTGGTCCAGGCACCATGCCGTCCCCACAGCAGATAGGTCGCCGCGGCGCCCAGAACGGCTCCCGTGCTCATGGTCTGCGCGTTGTGGAACTTCGCGTGCGGCGGCCAGTCGGGGTTGTGGATGTGGGTTTCGTTCCAGTCGAAGCGGTACGACCCGCAGGCCGCCCAGAGCGAGCTGAGCGTGAGCAGGATCTTGCCGGTGCTGACGTCCATGACGAGTTCTCTCCTTCGGGGGTCAGGCGAACGATGCCGCGTGCTCGGCCGCCCACTGGGCGAACGTCAGCGGATCGCGCCCCAGAACCCGTTGCGCTGTAAAGGTTGCCGGTGACTCGCCGCGCGCCGCGGAGGTGACGAAGCTGACGATCGACGCGGCGACCTCCGGTGGCGCGAAGCGTTCGAAGTGCTGCTGTGCCTGGGAAACCGTGAGCTCCTCGATCCGGAGGGGCCGGTCGGTCGCTTCCGCCAGTGCCTCCACCTGCTGCCGCTGGGACATCCGTTCTCCGCCGGTCAGCAGGTCGGACACGCTGGTCGTTCCAGGGGAGAGCAGTGCGGTGACCGCGACGGCCGCGATGTCCCTCTCGTGGATCGGCGCGGTCATCGCCTCCGGGTGCAGCAGCCGGACCACGCCCTCGGCGCGGACGGAACGGGCCCAGTTCAGCGCGTTGTTCGCCAGCACCAGCGGCCGTACCGGTGTCCACGGCACGCCGGCGGCGTCGAGAGTCCGCTCGACCGCCCGGTGGTGCTCCGCCGTCGCGTTGCCGTGCGCGGTGGGGAGCAGCACGCTGCCGGAGGACAGGAGCACGATGTGCTCGACCCCGGCTCCGCGTGCGGCCCCGGCGAACGTGGCGGTGCCCGCCGCGGTGGCGTACAGGAAGACCCGTCGCACGCCGTCCAGCGCGGTCCGGAGGGTTTCGGGCGCGGCGAGGTCCGCGATCACCAGGGGAACGCCCGGCGGCAGTCCGGCCGCGGCCGGATCGCGCACGGATGCGCGGACGGTCTCACCCGCGGCCAGCAGCCCGTCGACGACGTGACGGCCGACGCTTCCCCTGGCTCCGATCACGAGGGTGGTCATGGTGTCCGCTCCTTCATCGGTGATCACGACCAGCTTGTCGATCGACCGTGAGGATCCGCTAGCCAAACGGATCAGAGGTTCTCTGACCGCCGTCCGGCTCTCCTTCGTGTGATACTTCCTCCGTGTTCGACCTCATTGACACCCAGATCCTCCACGCGCTTCAGTGTTCGCCGCGGGTCCCGTTCCGGCGGGTCGCACAGCTGATCGGGGTGTCCGAGCAGACGGTCGCCCGCCGGTATGGAGCGCTGCGCCGTGAGGGCGTGCTCAGGGTGCTGGGCCGCAGCGCACCCGCGGCGCTGCACCGCGACGAGTGGGTGGCCAGGATCCAGTGCCGGCCCGACCGCGTCGACGCCGTCGCGGACGCGCTCGCCCGCCGCCCCGACGTCTCGTTCGCCCACATCACCTCCGGAGGAGCCGAGGTGATGTGCCTGCTGCGCGCCGGCGGCCCGGCAGGCGGCAACGACGTGCTGCTGCGGCAGCTGCCGAAGTCCGTCTCCGTGCTGGGCGTGCGCATAGACCTGCTGCTGCACCGCTTCGGGGCACCCGGCCACTCGAGCTGGACCGGCTACGAGGGCCGCCTCAGCGCCGAGCAGGAACAGCAGCTGCGCGACGAACTGCCGTCCGTCACCGGGCCACCGGTCGAACCGTCCACCGAGGACGCCGCGCTGCTCGCGGTGCTGGAACGGGACGGCCGGGCCACCCACGCCCAGCTCGCCCGCGAGACCGGCTGGGCGACGACACGGGTGGCGCGCCGGTTGGCCGCGCTGGAGAGCTCGGGCGCTCTCTACTACGACGTCGACCTGTTGCCCGAACGGCTGGGCTACCACTCGCACGCGAACATCTGGATCCGCGTCGCTCCCCGGCACCTGGAGGAGGTCGGCGAGGAGCTGGCGAGCCACGACGAGGTCGCCGTGACGCTGGCCGTCGGCGGACCGGACAACCTGATGGCCGTGGCGATCTGCCGGGACCCGGCGGCGCTGTACCGGTACCTGACGACTCGGATCGCGTCGATCCGGGCCATCGACGGCTACGAGGTGAGCGTCCGCGTCCGGGCGTTGAAGCAGGCCGGTGCCCTGGTGTCCACCGGCCGGTTGGGGACCGTCATCGGCGGCTGACCCGCTCGGCCGAGGTGCCCGAAGACCTCATGCGCTCTGGCGTTGAGTAGCTGTCCCGATCCGCTGAGTAGCGACCCAGGGCCTTCTCGTCGACCCCAAAGTTCCGCTTTGTCCGTCGCTGATTGTCACAGGCCCATCGCTGTCCGGGTTCAATCGCTCGCCAATACAGTCGAGGGCGAGGCCGGGCGGAGCGGCTCAGCCCCTGCGGAGAGCGCGACGAGCAGGAAGGTTCGGTGACGGTGGTGAGTGCGGTTCCCGGAGCGCAGGACGAGCGGGCCGCGCAGCGCAAGAGCGCATTGCTGGCGGACGAGCCACCGTTGCGGAACCTGCTGCCCGATCCTGCGGTGAGCGAGGCCGTGCGTGCACCGGGCCTCACGCTGGCGCAGACCGTGGAGCGGGTGATGCTGGGCTACGCCGGCCGTCCGGCCGTCGCCGAACGCGTCACCGAGCTCGTGCACGACCCCGGGACCGGGCGATCGGACCTGCGTCTGCTGCCGGGGTTCACCACCCGCAGCTACGGAGAGCTCTGGGCCGACGCGACGGCGCTCGCGGCGGAGTGGGCGGCGTGCGGTGTCCGGGAGGGCGACTTCATCGTCACGCTCGGGTTCACCAGCGGCGAGTACGTGCTGCTGGACCTGGCCGCGATCCGGCTGGGCCTGGTGTCCGTGCCGCTCCAGCCGGGCGCGTCGGTGGCGCAGCTGCGGGAGATCGTCGACGAGACCGGGCCCCGGTTGCTGGCGGCGAGCCCGGCGTACCTGGGCAAGGCGGCCGAACTGGTCGCCGGGGCCGCGTCGAAGCCGGCCGCCCTGGTCTTCGACCACCACCCCGAGGTCGACGGTGACCGACAGGCGCACGAGGAGTTCGTGGCCGCGCTGGCCGGGCACGGCGTCGAGGTGACCACTCTGGGAGAGGCGCTCGCACGTGGTCGCTCCCGGCCGGTCCCGGCACTGCCCGGCCCGGCACCGGACGAGGACCCGCTCGCCCTGCTGATCTACACGTCGGGCAGCACCGGCGCGCCCAAGGGAGCGATGTACCCCCAGCGGGCGTTGCGCCGCTTCTGGAGCGGGCTGGTCCCCTCGTCGGAGGACTTCCCGGCACTCACGATGAACTACATGCCGATGAGCCACGTGTTCGGGCGCATGGGCGTCACCGGGACGTTCGCCAGGGGCGGAACCTGCTACTTCACCGCCAGGAGCGACCTGTCCACCCTGTTCGAGGACCTCGGGCTGGCCAGGCCGACCGAGCTGATGGCGGTTCCGCGGGTCTTCGACATGCTCTTCCAGGAGTACCAGGGCCAGCGGGACCTGCGGGCGCGCGAGCTCACCGATCCGGTCGAGCTGGACGCCGCGGTCAAGGCGGATCTGCGGACCCGGTTCCTCGGCGGCCGGATCGTCGAGGCACTCGTCGGCAGCGCGCCCATCAGCGCCGAGATGAAGCAGTTCGCCGAGGACTGCCTCGGGGTGCACCTGCGTGACGGCTACGGCGCGACCGAGTTCGGGATGGCCGTGTTCGACGGCAAGGTGACGAGTCCGCCGGTGATCGAGTACAAGCTCGTCGACGTGCCCGAGCTCGGCTACTTCGGCACCGACCGGCCGTACCCGCGCGGCGAGCTGCTGCTCAAGAGCGAGACGATCTTCCCCGGCTACTTCAAGCGGCCGGAGCTGACCGCGTCCTTCTTCGACGCCGACGGCTTCTACCGGACCGGCGACGTCATGGCCCTGACCGGGCCGGACGAGCTGGCCTACGTCGACCGGCGCAACAACGTGCAGAAGCTGTCCCAGGGCGAGTTCGTCACCCTCTCGAAGGTCGAGGCCGGGTTCACCGCCAACCCGCTGGTGCGCCAGATCTACGTCTACGGCAACAGCGCCCGCCCCTACCTGCTCGCGGTGGTCGTGCCCTCCGAGAACGCGCTGCGGACCGTGCGCGATCCCGAGCAGCTCAGGCCGCGGCTGGCCGAGGCGCTGCAGCGGACGGCCAGGGAGATCGGGCTCGAACCGTACGAGGTGCCCCGGGACTTCCTCATCGAGACCGAGCCGTTCAGCATGGCCAACGGGCTGCTCTCCGACATCCGGAAGCTGCTGCGGCCCCGTCTGCGCGAACGCTACGGCGACCGGCTGGAGCAGCGGTACGCCGAACTCGCCAGGAGCGAACAGGACGAGCTGCGCGAGCTCCGCGCGGGCGGACCGGACCAGCCGGTCCACGAGACGATCATCCGGGCCGCCTCGGCGCTGCTCGGCTGCACCGACGCCGCGCTGAACCCCGAAGCGCACTTCACCGACCTGGGCGGTGACTCGCTGTCCGCGGTCTCGTTCTCCGCGCTGCTCGGCGAGATCTTCCACGTCGAGGTCCCCGTCGGGGTGCTGCTCGGGCCGGCGGGCACCCTGCGGTCCATCGCCGCTCACGTGCAGGCGCAGCGGGCCGCGGGCGCGAGCAGGCCGAGCTTCGCCTCCGTGCACGGGGAGGGCGCCACGGAGATCCGGGCCGCCGACCTGAGCCTCGACAAGTTCTTCGACACCGGACTGCTGGAGGCGGCGGCCCGGCTGCCCCGGCCGGGCGGAGAGCCGCGGACGGTCCTGCTGACCGGCACGACCGGGTACCTCGGCCGGTTCCTGTGCCTCGACTGGCTCGAACGGCTCACCGGCACCGGCGGGAAGCTCGTGTGCGTCGTGCGCGGCGCGGACGACGCCGACGCGCGGGCCCGGCTGGACCGCGCGTTCGACACCGGTGACGCCGGACTGCTCAGCCACTACCGGGAGCTGGCAGAGCGGCTGGAAGTGCTGGCGGGCGACCTCGGCGAGCCCTCGCTCGGCCTGGCCGAGGACACCTGGCGACGCCTGGCCGCCGAGACCGACCTGGTCGTGCACCCCGGCGCCCTCGTCAACCACGTGCTGCCCTACGAGCACCTGTTCGGCCCGAACGTGGCCGGCACCGCCGAGCTCATCCGGCTGGCGATCACCCACAGGATCAAGCCGTTGGTCTACGTCTCCACGATCGCGGTGGGCGACCAGGTCCCGCCGGGCGAGTTCGTCGAAACCGCCGACGTCCGCACGATGAGCGCGGTCCGGCGTCGCAACGACGACTACGCCAACGGCTACGCGATGAGCAAGTGGGCCGGCGAGGTGCTGCTGCGCGAGGCGCACGACCGGTGCGGCCTGCCGGTCACGGTGTTCCGCTCCGACATGATCCTCGCGCACAGCCGCTACACGGGGCAGCTGAACGTGCCGGACGTGTTCACGCGGCTCGTGCTCAGCCTCCTCGCCACCGGCATCGCACCGAAGTCCTTCTACCGCAGCGCGGACGGCACTGCGCCCAGGGCGCACTACGACGGGCTCCCGGCCGACTTCACCGCCGAGGCCGTGGACACCCTCGGCATGCGGAACACCGAGGGCTACCGCACGTACCACGTGCTCAACCCGCACGACGACGGCATCTCCCTGGACACCTTCGTGGACTGGCTGATCGAGGCCGGTCACGACCTCAAGCGGATCGCGGACTACGACGACTGGCTCGACCGCTTCGAGACCGCCCTGCGGGACCTGCCGGAAGCCCGCCGCCAGCACTCCCTGCTGCCCGTGTTGAACGCCTACCGGCAGCCGGCCGAGCCGATGCGCGAGGGCGCCGCTGCGGCGGCCGAGTTCCGGGAAGCCGTACGGGAGGCGAAGATCGGCGAGGACGGCGGCATCCCGCACCTCGGCCGCGACCTGATCGTCAAATACGTCGCGGACCTGGAGCAGCTCGACCTGCTGTAGCCGCAAGCCCGGCAGGGGACGTCCGGGAACGCGGTGCTCGTCAGGTTCTGGTGGCGAAGATCCACCGGTTGCTCGCCAGCGCGTCATCGCGCTCCGGCTCGGGACCACGACCGAACGTCCTGGCGAAGTCGAACGGGGTCGTCACCCTCGTGACCCAGCCTCCGCTCTCGAGGTGCCCAGCGGAGTCGGGGCGCGGTTCCGCGTCGAACAGGGTGAGCAGGTCGACGCCGATCTGCTGCTTCGCCGACGAGTAGACAGCGCTGGAACGAACTTCCGGTCTTTCGCTGCCGAGCTTGACCTCGAACGCGATCGCACTGCCCTGGGCGCCGAGTCGGTCCACGGCGTCGATCAGGCGTCGCTCCGCGTCTCCCGGCAGGTAGAGCATCAGGCCCTCGGCGAGCCAGACGCTCGGCGACTCGGGATCGAATCCCGCGTTGCCGAGCGCAGTCTCCCAGTCGCCGCGCAGATCGGCCGCGATCGGCACGCGCCGTGCTGTCGGCGTCGCGGCCAGGTTGTCGAGGACGTCCTGTTTGAAGCGCAGCACCGGGTCCTGGTCGACCTCGAACACGACACAGCCCTCCGGCCAGTCCAGCCGGAACGCCCGCGTGTCCAGACCGGCGCCCAGCAGCACCACCTGTCGTGCTCCGGCCCGCACCGACCTCAGCACGAAGTCGTCGAGCACTCTCGTCCTCAGGCCGAAGTAGCGTCCGAGCCTGCCCCACAACGGGTCGTCGTCTCCTGCCGGGACCTCGTGCGGACGCAACGGCCAGCTCTCACACGTGCCGGCGGCGCGCACGAAGTGCTCGGCGTAGTCGTCGCGCGCGAGCGAGTCGGGTCGATGTGTCTCGATGGCGCGGGCCGCGGCGACCATGAGCGCGGTGCGTGCGACTCCCCGTTCTACGGCCTGGCCGCCGCGTCCGGTACCGGGCACGTGTCCTGCCTTTCCTGGTCGCACTGCGGTGTGGAGGGCACTGACCAGACCTCCGGGGCGTTCAGCGTCGTCAGCCGGGCCCCGTAGAGGGTGCTCATGAACCGCAGGACCGTCTCGTCGGGCAGGTGCAGGCTCGTGGTGCAGTCGGTCAGCACGCTCACGTGGAAGCCTTGCTGGAACGCCGTTCGCGCTGTGGTGTCCACACAGACGTCGGCGTAGAGACCCGCGAACACCAGGTGCTCGACGCCCTCCTGGCGCAGGTGCGCCTCGAACCCCTCGGTGAGGAAGGCGTCGAATCGCGCGTGCTTGGTGAACACGCGTTCTCCCGGCGACGGCAGCACCCGGTGGAACTCGGCACCCCACGTGCCTTCACGGCACTTGGGGCGCTTGCCGAGCACGAGGTCGCGGCGCCGCCAGCTCGGCCCCTGGTGCTCGACGTCGCCGACGAACCTGACGAAGACGACCTCCACCGCCCGGTTCCGCGCCACGGCGACGGCGCGGGCGGCGTTGCCGGTCACGGTGTCCAGGACGGCGGGATCACCCCGGTATCTGGCGGCCACGGCCGGGCCTGTGCAGAAGTCGTTCTGCAGGTCGATGACGACGAGCGCCGTCTCGGTCATGCCCGCACCGGTGCCGCGCGACGCCCGTCGAAGTCCGGTTCCTCCAGCAGTTCCACCACCGCGGCCACGACCTCGGTGGTCGAATGCCGTCCGCCGAGGTCCGGGGTGCGGACGTCCTGGTCCGCCAGGAAGGTCAGGGCGTTCTCCGTGCGTTCGATCGCTCCGGCGCAGCCCGCGTGCCGCTCCGCGATCGCCGCTGCCGCGCGGATGGTCGCGGTCGGGTTGACGGTGCCCAGGCCTTCCAGGTCGTCGGCCGAACCGTGGACCGTCTGGTACTCCACCAGGTCCTGCACGTCGGGGTGCAGGTGGATGTTCTCGGTGCAGCGGTTCTCCTGGCGTTCGGAGCCCAGCCTGTCCAGCAGGACGACGTGCATGATGTCAGCCCACTCGTTGGCGCCGACGACGACGCTGCGGGCGGGCAGGCCGTGCTCGATGAGGTTGCGGTTGACCGTGTCCGGCTGAGCCAGCCGGATGTCCACGCCGTGCCGGGCGCCGATGTCGGCCACCCATTCACCCAACGCTCCGTCGAGCAGGTGGAACTTGTACGCCATCACGAGCTCCCGCACCTGCTCACCGGGCCAATGCCGCCGGGCCTGCCGGAGAGCGGCGAGGACGACCTTCTCGGTGATCTCCTTGCTGAAGGTCATGGTGCGGTGCACGACGCCGGCGCCGTGGCGGTTCTCGCCCGTGTAGAAGCCCTGGGCCTCGTCGCGGACCAGGAGAAGTGACGTGTCGCCGTCGGCGATGAGGTCAACCTTCACCGCCTGGAGCCGTTCGCGGACCAGGTACAGCGACTGGGCGTTGATCGCGGTGCGGAAGACCGCGGTCGTGCCCGCGCGTGCCAGGTCGCGGCAGAACTGCTCGTAGTGGTCGGCGTCCTGTTCCGTGAGCAGGCGGACCTCCTCGGTTCCCCTCGCCTCCGCCTTGAGGGAGAAGTACGAGTGGTAGAGCCGCGGGGAGCGGGTGAGGGCGATGGGCACCGACGACGCCTCGCCGAGCGCGGTCAGGACGCGTTCGAAGGCCTCGGCGAGCTCCGGCCCGGTGCCCCGGCCGACAGCGAGTCCGATGGTGGGGACCAAGGTTCTCGTCTCCTGTTCGTCTGCTGGTCAGGCCTGGGCGGTGACCAGGCGGTCGCCGGGGATGCCGGTCTTCGTGGGGCTGTAGTAGTCCTTGATCCCGGCGACCCAGGCCGACACGGTGATCTGGTCGGACCGCGAGGGGCCGAAGGCGTCGAACAGCGCGTTGATGGCGTCGTGCTCGAAGCCGATCGCGGTCATGAGCGCCAGGAAGACGGGCCGTTCGATGAGCCCGTCGCCATCCGGGTCGCCCAGCTCCGCGAGCGCCTCGGCGAACTCGCTGATCGTGTCGTGGAACCGTTCCGGCGCCAGCACGCAGGCCGTGAACTCGTCGAAGGTGATCGTCCCGTCGCGGTCGGCGTCCAGCTCGGCGGCCAGGGTGACCCAGTAGCGCCCGAACGCGCCGCGCATCGCGTTCCTGGCCGCCTCGCTGGACTGCGGTGCCGCCCGCACGACGTCGCGGGCCATGATCTCGAAGTCCTCGGCCTCCAGGTGGCCGTCCCCGTTGCGGTCGAACAGGGTGAAGATGACCGTGACGCGTTCGAGGGCGCTCTTCTGCATTCGCTGGACCGTGCTTTCCGAATAGAGGTGAACGAGATTGGGGCGGAACTTCGCATGGATCTCGTTCGCAACTATGGCAGTCGAACTGCGAAAAGGCGCGGGAACAGCCTTCAGGCACCTCAAAGTGTGAATTTCGCGCAAGGTGCTCGAATCGCTCGAACGCGGGTTGCCTTTTTCGTTCCGGGTGCATTCGGATCGCATCTCGCTGCTGAGGAGGTGCGCTTGGGCCTCTTGGTTACGGCAGGCGATGCGCCCTACCCGCGGTGGTTCTCCCGATCGGGTCTCCGGTCACGACGCACAGTGATGCGCCTGTCCTGCGGTGTGGCTGGAACTGCGGATTCCTTTTCGGCGAGACTTTCTTCGATTACTTCGTTCACATCTGCTCAGGTGGCGCGGCCTGGGTCAGTGCGCTTGGCGAGTGGTCGCGTGCAGGCTGCTGAGCAGCGAGAGCGCATGAGCACCGGGGCTGCCGGGCTCGGCGTGGTAGATGATCAGCTGCTGGCCCGGAGCGCTGCGCACGTCGAAAGCCTGGTAGGTGAGGACGAGCGGGCCGACGTCGGGGTGTTCGAGGTGTTTGGGCTCATGGGTCTTGCCCCGCACCTGGTGGGTGTCCCACAGGTCGCGGAAGTGCGCACTGCCCTCGCTGAGCTCGGCCACCAGGTGCCGCAGAGCGGAGTCGTGCGGGTCGATGCCCGCGGCGATCCGCAGGTTCGCCACCGTGGCCTGCGCGGTCCAGTCCCAGCGCGTGTAGAACCGCCGCCCCGCCGGGTCGAGGAACGTCATGCGGGCGAGGTTGTCCACCGCCTGGAACGGTGAGAACAACGCGTCGGCCAGGGTGTTGGTGGCGAGGACGTCGAGGATCCGGTTGAGCACGAAGGCGGGCGTGTGCGGGTAGCCGTCCATGAGCTGCCGCAGTTCGGGGCTCACGGTGCCGGACGCCGGCGCGGGTGTGTCGTCGGGCGTGGTGCCCGCCAGCCGGTGCAGGTGCTCGCGGGCGTCCGGGCCGAGGTCCAGCGCGCGGCAGAGTGCGTCGAGCACCTGTCGTGACGGGTGGGTCTCGCGGCCCTGTTCCAGACGCGTGTAGTAGTCGACGTTCACCCCGGCGAGCACGGCGACTTCCTCGCGGCGCAGCCCGGACACCTTGCGGCGTCCGGAGCGGAGCACGCTCGCGTCGTCCGGGGACCGTTGCGCGCGGCGCGCCCGCAGGAACTCACCCAGCTCACTGGCCATGACACCAGGGTAGGTCGTCGTCCGCCGGGTTGGGTGGGTGTGCCACACCCAGCCAACGCGCGTCCTTCCGCCCCTTCTCGCCGCCACCGACGCTGGGGTGCATGACGAACAACGACGTGGACGACACCGGCTCCACCGCGACAGGCGGCGAGTACGCGGGTCGGGAGCTGGAGGGCAGGGTCGCGCTGGTCACCGGCGCCGCCCGCGGGGTCGGCGCGGCGACGGTCGCCTGGTTGCACGCCCGCGGCGCGCGGGTGCTGGCCACCGATCTCCGCCCGGAGGTGGACGACCTCGCCACCCGGTTCGCCGGCGTGTCCACTCTGGTCGGAGACGTGTCCCAAGAGGACACCGCCGTGCGGTCGGTGGCCGCGGCGCTCGACCGGTTCGGCAGCCTGGACATCCTCGTCGGCAACGCCGGCCGATCGGTCAACAAACCGGTCACCGAGACCACCGCGGCCGACTGGGACGAGCTGATGTCGATCAACGCCCGCGGCACCTTCCTGCACGCCAGGGAGGCGTTCCGGGCGATGCGCGACCACGGCGGCGGCACGATCGTCACCGTCGGGTCGTTCGCCTGCACCGTCGGGTTGCCCGAGGCCGCGGCCTACAGCGCGTCCAAGGGGGCGCTGGCGCAGCTGACCAAGGTGCTCGCCCTGGAAGGCGGCCCGCACGGCATCCGCGCCAACGTGGTCGCCCCCGGCGTGGTCGAGACCGACATGCTCGACAACTTCCGCGCCGACAGCCGGGAGTACCTGCGCTCCTTCGGCGACCTCCACCCCCTGGGCCGCGTCGCGCAACCGGAGGAGATCGCCGAGGTGATCGGCTTCCTCGCCTCACCCCGCTCCAGCTTCATCACCGGCGCCATCGTCGCCGCAGACGGCGGTTACACGGCCGCCTGACGCCCATCGACCACAACGAGAGAAAAGAGCACATCATGCCTGGACGACTCGCCGGCAAAGTCGCGTTGATCACCGGCGCTACCGGCGGCATCGGCCGAGCCACCGCGGAGCTGTTCGCCCGCGAAGACGCCCGACTGGTCCTCACCGATGTCTCGCAGACGGCCGTGGACGACCTCGCCGCGCGCCTGAGGGCCGAGGGCGCCGACGTGCTGGCGGTCCGGCTGGACGTCTCCTCGCCGGAGAGCTGGAGCGAGGCCGTCGAGCTCACCCGGCACCGTTTCGGCCGCCTCGACGTGCTGGTCAACATCGCCGGTGTCGTGGACTGGCCGGGTGTCGAGGAGACCACGAAGGACGGCTGGGACCGGGTGATCGCCGTCAACCAGACCGGCACCTGGCTCGGGATGAAGACCGCGATGCCCCTGCTGCGCGACTCGGGCAACGCCTCCGTCGTCAACACCTCCTCGGTGCTCGGCCTGGTCGGCAGCGGAGCCGCCGCCGCGTACCAGGCTTCCAAGGGAGCGGTGCGGCTGCTGACCAAGACCGCCGCCGTCGAGTACGCGACCCGCGGAGTCCGGGTCAACTCGGTGCATCCCGGAGTCATCGCCACGCCCATGATCCAGGAACTGCTGGACGAGCAGGGCGATCAGCAACCCGACATCGTGCGCACACCCATGCGCCGCGCGGGTACGCCCGCGGAGGTCGCAGCCATGATGCTGTTCCTGGCCGGCGACGAGTCTTCGTTCGTCACCGGAGCGGAGTTCGTCGTCGACGGCGGGCTCACCGCGCATTGACCTCGTCCCGCGCGCGGCGGCTACGCAAGTCCTAAGTAGTCGTTGCCGACGCGAAGGTCGTTGCTGCCACGGGATCGTGAGCCGAGCAAGACGAAGGCACTTCCCGAACAGGAGAGACAATCGTGATCAGCATCCGTCGCGGCATCATCGCTGCCGTGACTGCCACCGCGTTCGCCATCGCCGGGGCGGCAGGTCTGGCCTCGGCACAAGCCGCACCCGCGTCGGCGGAGATCGTGACCAAGCACCGGTTGCCGTCCGTCGCCGTGAAGTGGGCCGCCGCGTGGAACGGCAGCGACGCCCAGAAGTTCGCGGGGCTGTACGTCAAGCAGGGCTCGCGGTACACCGACCACGCCTTCGGGGCGACCTACACGGACCGGGCGGGCATCGCGACCTGGTTCGGCAACACCAAGGCCTTCCTGCAGAGCGGCGAGGTCAAGGTCACCGGCGCGTTCGCCGACTGCGACATGGTCTCGATCAGCTGGACGTTCAGCGGTCACGTCGCCGGCGCGCCCAAGCCGTTCACCGTGCCCGCGGTCACCGTCCTCCAGTTGCGCAACAACGAGATCGTGACCAACGACGACTACTACAACCTCCGGGACCTGCTCGTGCAGTCCGGCCTGCCGGCCGACATGGTCCTCGGCTGACCGAACAGGCGTCGTCACCGGGAGGGTGACCGCTCGCGGTGGTAGTGGGACGAAGCGTTCGGCTGGGCTTCCAGCCGAACGCTTCGTCGCGTTTCCACGACCGTCACTTCGCCGCGGCGACCGCCTCACGGATGACCTGCGCGCTCGCCGGGGTGCCGGGGAGCTCCCCGAAAGCGCCGTAGGGAGTCACGTACACGGGGGTGTCCCGCTGGGTGCGCCGGTTCTCGGCGAGCGGTCCGGCGTCCACGGTGTCGTAGCCGAGGCTGTCGAAGAGCTCGGTGACCGCCTGCTTGGCGGCCTCGTCGTCACCGGCGATGGGGAGCGCCGACCGGTCCGCGCTCCCCGCCGGACGCGCGAGGTCACCCAGGTGCCCGGCCCAGATGTTGTTGAAGCCCTTCACGACGTGCGCGTCCGGCAGGTGCTTCTGCAGCAGCTCACCGGTGGTGCTGGAGCCGTCCTCAAGTTCGTCGAAGACGCCGTCGCGGTCCGGGTAGTAGTTGTTGGTGTCGATGACCACCTTGCCCGCCAGCGGCTCCACCGGAACGTCCCGGTACGCCCGCAGCGGCACCGTCACCACCACGACGTCGCCGGCCGCGGCCGCCTCCGCGGAAGTCGCGGCGCGCGCCTTCGGTCCCAGCTCGGACACGAGGTCCTGAAGGGTGTGCGGGCCGCGCGAGTTGCTCAACAGCACGTCGTGCCCGGCGGCCACCGCCAGCCGCGCGACGGTGCTGCCGATGTTGCCACTGCCGATGATGCCAATCGTCGTCATGTCAGCGGGAACCTCGGCACCCTTCACCTGATTCCGATTTGCGGCCCGCGGTGATGTGGGGCACACCGACCCTTGTCAGTAGCGTCGCGCCCATGGAGAACGACGGCCCCAGCCGAACGGCGCTCGCGACCGCGTACGCCCGCGCGTACCACCAGGTCGTCGACCGGCCACAGGTCTTCACCGACCCCCTGGCGGCGCGGCTGCTCGGGCACACCGAGGAGGACCTGCTCGAGCTGGGCAGAGCCGGCCGCCTCAGCGACGCCGTGACGAACCGGCACCGCCGGCTGTTCTTCGCAGCCCGAGCCCGTTTCGCCGAGGACACCGTCGCCGCGGCCGTCGCCGGCGGGGTGCGGCAGGTCGTGGTCCTGGGCGCCGGGCTGGACACCTTCGCCTACCGCAACCCGCACCGGGACCTGCGCGTGTTCGAGGTCGACCACCCCGCCACCCAGGCCTGGAAACGGGAACGCCTGGCCGTTGCCGGGATCTCCAGCCCGGAGACGGTGACGTTCGTGCCGGTCGACTTCGAAACCCAGGCCCTGGCAACCGAGCTGGAGTCCGCCGGGTTCAGCCGGGCCGGTTCGGCTGTGTTCGTGTGGCTGGGCGTCGTCTACTACCTGACTCCTGACGCCGTCCGGGCCACGCTGGCCTACATCGCCGGTCAGGGCGGGGCGGTCGAGGTGGTGTTCGACTACCTGCGGTCGGCTGTCACCGAGGAGGAACGCGTTCACGAGCGGGCCCGCGCCGACCGGCTGGCCGGGATCGGTGAGCCGTTGTCCAGCTACTTCAGTCCGGACGGCATCGCCGCCGAGCTGGCCGCACTGGGGTTCACCGGCGTCGAGGACTGCTCCGGGCCCGACCTGATCGCTGGATGTGGCGGGGTGTTCGACGGCCCTCCGCTTCCGGCGCTGCACGTGCTCCGCATGCTGCGGGCGAGCCGGTGACCACGACGTGGCGCCGGTCATGACACGTCCAGGACCACCTTGCCGCGCACCTCTCGCGCCAGCAGCGCCTTCACCGCGTCGTCGACGTGCTGCCAGTGGGTGCGCAGGCCGATCTCCGCGGAGAGGCGTCCGGCCGCCTGGAGCGCCAGCAGGTCGGCGAGCTCCTCGCTGACCGACGAGGTGACGTCGCCGAACGTGCTGATCGTCCTCGGCGCGCCGAAGGCGAACAGCGCACCCGCGGGGAACGAGGTGGGCAGGCCCGAGGCGGCGCCGACGAGCTGAACGTCCCCGCCGGGCGCGAGCCGGCTCCACACGTGCTCCAGCTGCGGGCCGGCGACGGTGTCCACCACGAGGTCGAACTCGCCGGTCAGCTCGTCGAGGTCGGCGGCGGCCTCCTCGGCGCCCAGCTCCCGCAGACCCGCCGGGGAACCGGTCAGCGCGCCGACCCTGGCCCCCGCGATCGCCGCGAGCTGGACGGCGAACCGCCCCACGCCGCCGCTCGCCCCGGTGACCAGGACCCGCTTGGCGAGCACGGACCGGGTGCGCAGCACGCGCAGAGCCGTGACGCCGGCGACCCCGATGGTGGCGGCGTCGCTCAGCTCGACGCCGTCGGGCACGACCGCGAGGCGCGTCCGGTCGACCGCGACGCGTTCCGCCCAGGCGTGTTGCGCGAGACCCAGCACGACGCGGGATCCCTCCGCCGGCCCTGACCCGTCGGCTGCCGCGCGCACGACGACGCCGGACGCGTCGTGGCCGTGCACGGCGCCGGCGGGCCATTGCGCGGCGTACTTCAGCTCGCCGAAGTTCAGGGCGATGTGCCGGATCCCGACCAGGGTTTCTCCCGGGCCCGGCTGAGGTTCGGGGACCTCCTCGAACCGCACCGGACCGTCGTCACCGTGATCGACCACGAGCGCGCGCATACCGCTGTTCCTCCTCTGTCATGGGTGTTCCTCCATGGTCGGGAGGCGGCCGGCCGCGGCCAACGGCCAGGTGACTCACGGTGGTTGCCGTTTGTCTCACCACCGGTCCGCGCACCGCGGCGGTGCCATCATGGGGTCGTGGACGTGCTGGAGGACGCCCTGCGGCTCTACGGGGCGCGGGGGTCGGTGGGTGTGCGGCTGGAAGCCGGAGGCGTGTGGGGAGTGTGGGTGGAGACCTACCCCGGAGCCGCGCTGCACCTCGTCGCCGAGGGGGAGGTGTGGCTGGAGGTGCCCGGACGGCCTTCGCTGCGCGTCGGCGCCGGCGGCGCGGTCCTGCTGCCCGCTGGCACGCCACACGGGCTCGCCTGGCGCGCGGGGGCCCGGATGGGGGCGTGCGACCGGGAGACCGCCGCGGCCGCCCAAGCCGCCGGCGCGGTCCTGCGGCTGGGTACCGGTGAGGTGGACACCCGGCTGCTCACGGTGCACTACGAGCAGGACTCGGCACTCGGTGCGCCGCTGTTCCCCGGACCGGTGCACGTGGCGGCGGGGGAGGGCCCCCGCCTCGCCGCGACGATCGCGCTGCTGTCCGCGGAGCTGGGGGAGCCGCAGGTGGGCACCACCGCCGCGGTGAACAGCCTGGTCGACCTGGTGCTGGTCCAGTTCGCCCGCGCGTGGCTGCGGGCCCGTCCGGCCGAGGGCGCCGGGCCGTGGCTGAGCGGGTTGCAGGACCCGGTGGTGCGGGACGCGCTCACCAGGCTGCACCACCGGCCCGCCCACCCCTGGACGACGGCCGGGTTGGCGACCGAGATCAGCGTGTCCCGGGCGACGCTGTCCCGCCGGTTCCCGGCCGCGCTCGGCGAGCCACCGGCCGCCTACCTGACGCGGCTGCGCATGGAGCTCGCCGCGGTGCGGCTGCGCGACACCGACGAACCGGTGGAGTCCATCGCCTCCGCCGTCGGGTACGGCTCACCGAAGGCCTTCAGCCGGGCGTTCCAGCGCGTGCGGGGCCAGGCGCCCGGCGAGTACCGGACCAGCACCCGCGCGCTCCAGGTCGTCAGCCGCTGATCTTCTCGGCGGACAACAGGATCTTCGTGTTGCAGTCGACGACCTCACCGGCGGCCACGCTCTGCTTGGTGGTCTTCCAGTTGCGGTCGTTGACGAGCAGCCGGCCCTGGCCGCTCGCGTCTTCCTCGGTCAGGTAGAACAGGCCGGCCTTCTGCATGGTGTCCTGGGCGGTCTGGTGGATCAGGCCGACGACGTTGGGCACGGTGCAGGTCTTCACAGCAGGTGCCGGCGCGGCAGTGGTCGCCGCGGCGGGCGTTGTCGGCTGGACCGGTGCGGCGGTGGGTGCCACCGGCGGTGCGGGGGTGCTCGCGGGGACGGTCGAGGACGGCCCGGCTCCGCACGCCGCGGTGGCCAGCAGGAGAAGGCCGGGAACGATGATGCGCATGCCCGGCCTGTCGCACCGCGCCAGCAGGGCGTTACACAGCGTCACCCGAGTGGACGTGGAAGTGGGCGAGCGCGAGCACCGCGCTCCCGGTGACTGTCCGATTAGGACAAGAATCGATTCTTGGCGCGACTCCGGTCGCGCCGTCCAGCGCGACAAGGATTTCTATCACATTGCGGCGCGGAGGCGTTCGACGGGCGGTCTCCTTAAATCGATTTAAGAAATCCGCAAAATTTCTCAATGTTCTTTGCGGATGACAACTTCCCTGGTCATGCGGTCCGAATAGGACTCGTTCCACGGTGTCCCCGCAGCGGAATTGTCCTTGCTGCTCCGGCTGGTCTTGACACGGTTCGGGCGGCCGGGCAACGCTGGAAGCGCTCTCATGACACATCTGGACCAGTTGCAGAACTGGAGGCTGCCGGCCTTCCTGAAGCGGTGCGGCAGCCGGTTGACGGAGCATCCCTGCACAAGGAGTCGAATGCGTACGCGAACGAAGTGGTTGAGCGCGCTTGCCGCCGTGGCGGCGACGGCATCGACGGCGATCGCGGTCTTACCGGCACAGGCCGTCGGTCCTGACCTGTTGCCGCTCACCATCACCAACAACAGCGGCCGGTCCGAGGCGGTGCACCTCTACGTCCTCGGCACCGACATCCGCAGTGGACGTCTGGGGTACGTCAACCAGGCGGGCTCGTTCACGCCGTGGTCGCCGGGCGGCAACCCGCCCACCCCGGCCCCCGACGTGTCGATCGACGGTCCCGGCCAGGGCGGTACGACCACGGTGCAGGTGCCGCGGTTCATCTCCGGGCGCGTGTACATGTCGTTCGGGGAGAAGCTGAAGTTCTTCCTGACGCCCGACGGCCTGGTGCAGCCGGCGCCGTGGGCGGGAAGCGACCCGAACAGCGGAATCCTGTTCGACTGGAGCGAGTTCACCTACAACGACGCCGGTCTGTGGCTGAACAGCTCGCAGGTCGACATGTTCGCGGTGCCGCACGCGGTGTCCGTGACGGGCGCCGGCGGTGAGACGAAGAAGACCGGCGAGCTGAAGTCCGGTGGCCGGGACGCCGTCATCAGCGGCATCAAGGGCCAGGCGGGCTGGGACGGGTCGGTCGTGACCCGGTCCGACGGTACGGTGCTGCGCGTTCTCGCGCCGGGCAAGGCGGCGGACGTCGGCAAGTTCGACGCCAACTACCTGGACCCGTACATCTCCGAGGCGTGGAACGCCTACACGGGCAAGACGCTGACGGTGCAGCCGTTCGGCGACCGTCCGGACGTGAAGTACACCGGTCGCACGTCGGGCGACACCATGAACTTCACGGACGGCAGCGGCAAGCAGGTGGCGTCGTTCGTGAAGCCGTCCACGTCGAACGTGTGGGGTTGTGACGGTGCGCTCGGCGCGCCCAACGACCAGGTGGTCGGCCCGATCGCCCGCACGCTGTGCGCGGCGCTGCACCGGTCCACGCTGGGGCGTCTCGACGTCCAGCCGGGCGGTGGCGCGGCGGACTTCTACCAGGGTGCGATCACCAACCACTACTCGCGGCTGGTGCACCAGAACATGGTGGACGGCAGGGCCTACGGCTTTGCGTTCGACGACGTGCAGGCCCAGGAGTCCCTGGTGCACGACGGCGACCCGCGCTCGGCCGGCATCACCCTGACCGCGTTCGGTGGCTCCGCTCCGGCGGCGGCCGTCGTCGGCGCCGCGGTCTTCGAGGCGCCGAACCGCAACTTCGTCCTGAACTAGGGCGACACCGCCTGGGCTCTCGGCAGTGCCCTGCGCGCCACGCAGCCGAGCCGCCCAGGACCTCCCTGCTGGCGAAGGCGTCACCCTCTGCGGGTGGCGCCTTCGCCATGTCCCCAGCCCACAGGGTGCGTTGTCGGAGAACGGCGTGCCCGACGTGCAGATCCCGCTGCCGGCCGGAGGTGGCGGCGCGTCGGACCGCACTGCCACCGGCTGGTCGTCACCAGGGCACCTTGCCGTTGTCGTCGAAGAAGCCGCCCGTCGGGCACTCGCGGCCGAGCGTCGCCAGCCGCACCACGATCGCCGCGCCGTCGTCCGCGGTCCTGGTCAGCGTGAACGGCAGGCCTCGGGCGAAGTCCGTGTCGCACGCGCCGGGAGCGATCGCGTTCACCAGGATCCCGTCGCCCGCCAGCGCCTTGGCGTACTGGACGGTCAGCATGTTCAGCGCGGCCTTCGACACCGGGTAGGCCAGCACGGCGGGCATCCGGCTCAGGTAGTGGGTGGCGTCGGTCGTCCAGGTCATCGACGAGGTGCCGCTGGAGACGTTCACGATCCGCGCCGCGGCGGAGCGGCGCAGCAGCGGGAGCATCGCCTCGGTCACCGTGATGACGCCGAAGAGGTTCGTCTCGAACACCGCCCGCACCCCGTCCAGCCGCGCCGAACCCGGTGCCTGCGCCCCGAGGTCACCGGACATGCCGGCGTTGTTGACCAGGACGTCCAGGTGGCCGAACCGCTCGGCGATCTCCTCGGCCGCCGCGTTCGCGCCGCGCTCGTCGGTCACGTCGAGGGCGATCGGGTGCGCCGTGCCGCCCGCGGCGCGGATACCCGCCGCCGCCCCGGCACCCTTCTCCAGGTCCCTGGCGCCGACGAGCACCGTCACCCCGAGGTCCGCGAGCCGGCCGGCGACCGCCCGTCCGATCCCCTTGTTCCCACCGGTCACCAACGCGATCGTCGCTCCACCACTCATGTCCCCACCGCACCACCTCCCGGCTCCGCGGACCAGGACCGGTCCGGTCTCGCCCGATACCCTGGGGGTATGGACGTCCAGAGCCGCGAGCTGCGTTACTTCGTCGCGGTCGCCGAGGAGCTCCACTTCGGACGGGCCGCTCACCGGCTCGGCATGGCCCAGCCTCCACTTTCCAGGGCGATCCGCCGGCTCGAGCAGCGAATGGACGTGGCCCTGCTGGAACGCACCAGCCGCGGCGTGCGCCTCACGGCCGCCGGAGAGGTGCTCCTCGCCGAGGGACGCCTGGCACTGGACGCGATGACCGCGGCGGTCCGCCGGGCGCGCAGAGCGGCAGCATCCCTTCCGCGCCTGGTCCTGGCGCTCAAGCCCGACGGCGACGCGGGCCTGCTGCCGTTCGTCCTGGACCGCTACGCCGCCGTGCCCGGCGCCGTTCCGGTCGACCTCGTCTTCAGCGCCGGCGAACGCGCCGCGATGGTCCGCGACGGCCGCGCCGACCTCGCGCTGCTGCACCGGCCGCAGAACGACCTGACCGGCCTCGACAGCGACGACCTCCACGTCGAGAACCACGTCGTGGTGCTCCCGGACGGCCACCCGCTGGCCGCCAGGACCTCGGTGTCGATGGCCGACCTGCGCGACCAGCCCCAGCCCCGCTGGCCGGAGGCCCGCCCCGAGGTGACCGGCCACCCCGTCACCGGAGCCGACCAGCTGCTGCAGCTCGTCCGGCTCGGCCGGATGGTCGCGGTGCTCCCGGAGTCGGTCCGCGACCGGCTGCCACCGGGCACGGTGAGCCTCCCGGTCACCGACGCCGAGCCGTCCACCCTCGTGATCGCCTGGCCCAGGGACTCCACCTCCCGCCAGGTCGCCGAGTTCGTCCGCGCCGCGACCTCGGTCGCGACCGTTGCCCTGTCCGGCCCGGTTCCGGACGCCGCGGCGCAAGAACGACTGTGACCAGCAGGACGTGGGCGGCTGGGGCGACCGCGACGCCGTTCACTCGCATCTGCTGATCGCTTCGTCACGTGCCATCCAGGGCACCTCGTTCCGTCCCGGCCGCACCAGCCCGGTCTCGTAGCCCAGCACGACGGCCTGCGCGCGGTCCCGCAGGCCCTGCTTCATCAGGATGCGGCTGACGTGGGACTTCACCGTCTGCTCGGCGATCACCAGCTCGGCGGCGATCTCGTGGTTGGAGAGCCCGCCGGCCACCAGCGTCAGGATCTCGCGTTCCCGCGCGGTCAGACCGGAGAGCCGATCGCCCGCCTCCGCGCGCATCGGGCGCGCGCTGACGAAGTGTTCGATCATGCGCCGGGTCACGCTGGGAGCGAGCAGCGCCTCGCCCGCGGCCACGACCCGGACGGCGGCGGCGAGTTCCTCCGGCAGGGCGTCCTTGAGCAGGAACCCGCTTGCTCCCGCGCTCAGCGCCTCGTAGACGTGGTCGTCGATGTCGAAGGTCGTCAGCATCAGCACCTTCGGGACGTGCCCGCCGGGAACCGCGGGGCTCAGCAGACGCTTGGCGGCGGTGAGGCCGTCCATGCGCGGCATTCGCACATCCATGAGCACGACGTCGGGCCGTCGCGCGCCGACCACCTCTATCGCGGCGTACCCGTCGGCGGCCTCGCCGACCACGACGAGGTCCGGCTGGGCGCTCAGGAACGCGACCAGGCCCGCCCGGACGACTGGCTGATCGTCGACGATCACCACTCGGACGGCCATGTCACCACCGTCCCGTCGTGAGCGGGATCGTGCCGTGCACCAGGAAACCGCCCTCGTCGGTGGGCTCGGCGCGCACCCGGCCACCGAGCAGCGCCGCCCGTTCCCGCATGCCCACCAAGCCGTGCCCGGTCGCCAGGGGAGCACCGGGCCGCCCCGCGAGGCCGGGCCCGTTGACCACCTCGACCGACAGCTCCTCCCGCACGACGTCGACGCGAACGTCGATCGGCGCGCCGTGGGCGTGCCGCACCGCGTTGGCGAGAGCCTCCTGGACGATCCGGTACGCGGTCAGGCCGATCGGGACGCTGATCGCCTCGTCCGTCAGGTCGCCGTCGACGTGCAGCCGCGCGTCCACGCCCGCCCGTGTCACCGCCGCCACGAGGTCGGCGACGTCCTCCAGCCGGGGTTGCGGGGCCACGTCCGTTCCGGCGTGCTGGTCGCGCAGCACCGTGAGCACCTGCCGCATCTCGGCGAGCGCCGTTCGGGTCGCGTCGGCGATGCTGTCGAACTCCCGGCGGGTGGGGTCGTCGAGTTGCGGCAGCCGGTAGGCGGCGGATCGCGCCTGCACCTGGATCACGGACATGCTGTGGGCGACGACGTCGTGCAGCTCACGCGCGATCCGCGAGCGCTCCTGCGTCAGGACACGGCTCGCCTGTTCCAGTTCCGCCCGGTGACGCGCGTGGGTCAGTTCGGCCCGGATCGCCGACCGCTGGCCGGCGAGCACGGAGACCACCAGCACCAGCACCGAGTTGGACGCGAAGACCGTCAGGTTCGCGCCCCAGTCCTGCACGGGTACCGGGAGGGCGAGGACGAGCGCGACCGACACCGTGGCGGACAGCAGCCAGGCCGCCAGGCCGCGTCCCCATCCTCCGTGCGACCCGGCCACGGCGATCACGCCGAGTTGCGTGAGCAGACCGGGCACGGACCACGGCCACGCCGCGCCACTCGCCCCGTACGCCAGTGCGGACAGGGCGCACGCCGCGGCCGAGGAGACCCCGATCGCGATTCCCGGCCACCGGATCATCAGCGGAATGCAGGCGCAGTGCGCCAGCGCCAGCACGAAGGCCGGGACGACCGCGATCCCGTGCGCGCTCACGTACACGGGCACACTGATGGCGAACAGCGCCAACGCCACCGAGCGCACCACTGAGGTCAGCACGACTCCGGGTTCGTTCGTGGTGCGGTCGGACTGATCGGACATCGGGCTCCTCGCCTCGGACACCGGGCGCGACTACCCGACCGGGACCGTCTTGGTACCACGACCGGCTCTCAGCACCACAGCGGCGGTCGCCGCGCCGAGGCAGATCACTGCGGCCGCGCCGGCTGCGGCGGTGAGCCCGTCCGGCGAGACGATCGACTGGCCGCGCAGCGCCTGCCACAGCAGCAGGCCGAGCAGGGCCGCGTACCCGGCCGAGGCGATCAGGACGAGCTGGAGCTCCACCTCCGGCCGCCGCAGCGCGGGCAGCCGCCGCCCGGCGAGCCGCAGCGCGGCCAGCACCAGCGGGAGAACCTGGAGCGCGTGCATCCCGACGAAGTGCGGGATGCGCAGGTCGCCGCCTTCGGTGCTCCAGCCGAGCAGGGGGAGCGCCGCACCGCCGTCGGCCACCCCGACCGAGTGACCGCCCCGGAGATCGGCGGGGCCGGCCAGCTGCTCGGGTGTGGGCGAGGTCATGAGCCCACCCACCGCCATGCCGGCCAGGGCGATCAGCATTCCGGCGCGCATCGACCACACCTGCGCGCGGTCCTCGGTCGCGCTGAGCACCAGCGCGACGCAGACGATCGCGCTCATGATCCACACCACGACCCCGATCACGCCGGCGACCTGGTAGAGCACGCTCTCCAGCGGGGTGCCCACTCCGAAGTGGCTCATGCGGCCGCGCGCCGCCGACCAGGTGATCCAGGCGAGTTCGACGAGGAAGGAGACCACGAACACGGTGGCAGCGGCGTCGGCGACCCGCCGGAAGCGGGTGACCCGGCTCAGCACCCAGGACATGGACACGGAGTAGAGCAGCGTGGACAGCGCGAACTTCAGCGGCTTGGTCCACACCGGTTGTCCCATCAACAGGCGGTCGTCGACGAGCAGGGCCACGAGGCTGAACACCGCGAGCCCGGCCATGGTGGCGATCAGGACCGCGAGAGGGCGGTGCGCACGGGGCGCGAACGGCGAAAAGGACATGACGAGCAGTTTTCTGCGGGGAAGCAGAGAAATCGTCACACCCGAGAGCCGAGCTGCCCCGTACCCCGGTACGGGGTGCGACCACCCGCACCGCGCCTACCACGGGCTCAGGTGGGCACCCAGACGTCCTCACCTACGAGCGGCGGGTCAGCTTCCGCACCAGCGTGACCGCGATCGCGACGGCCAGCACCCACGGTCCGGCCACGATGACCGGGTCCAGGACCTGGTGCTTGACGTCGGACCGCTTTTGGCCGATGCGGGAGGAGAAGCCGTGCCGGGAGAACTCGCTCAGCACCCCCGTCTCGGTGACTGGATTGTCCGGCCGGACGGTCACGAACGAGCTCAGGTGGCTCTCCCACGCGTCCACCCGGTCGGCGGCCAGCAGCAGGAGCCAGTGCGCGGCCCGCCCCTCGCTGAACTTCCGGTAGGCGAACCGGCGGATCACTCCGGACACCCCTTTGGGCGGGCACGAGGTGCCGAAGACGGGAGGGAGGAACTTGTGCTCGATCGAGCGTTCCCGCGGCCACTTCTCCGGTTGGCGGTCCGGGAAGTCCCAGTGCGCGCCGGTCCGGTCCTCCTGCCACCGCAGCTTCGGCACCGACGGGCGGTCCTTCGGATCCAGGTCCGCGCCCCAGCCGGGGATCCTGGCCCGCAGCTGGTCGGTGGACTCGGCCAATGGCGGCTTGTCCGACGTGTAGGTCATGGCGGTCGTCTCCTTCAGGCGGCGTTGGGCACGATCAGCGGCTTGATGCAGCCGTCCAGCTTGGCCGAGAACATGTGGTAGCCCTCGGCGATGTGCTCCAACGGGATGTGGTGGGTGACGACGTCGCTGGGCTTGAGGTAGCCGTTGCGGATGTGCTCGAACAGCCGCGGCCACTGCCGCTTCACGTGGCACTGGTTCATCCGCAGCGTCAAGCCCTTGTTCATGGCGTCGCCGAACTTCACCGCGCTGAACATCGGGCCGTAGGCGCCCACCACCGAAATCGTGCCGCCCTTGCGGACCGAGTCGATGGCCCAGTTGAGCGCCACCGGGGAACCGCCCTGGAGCTTCAGCTTGGCCGCGGTGACGTGCTGGGTGAAGTTGCCGTCCGCCTCCGCGCCCACGGCGTCGATCGCGACGTCCGCGCCGAGGAAATCGGTGGTCTTCTTCATGTGCACCACGACGTCGTCGCACTCGGTGAAGTTCACGGTCTCGGCGTGGGCGAACGCGCGGGCCTTGGCCAGGCGGTACTCGAGGT
>NZ_DASVFL010000137.1:0-29206 GCF_036380075.1 Lentzea sp.
CCAGTCAGGGCCCAATGCAACAGTCACGGACCCAACGGTACAGGTCAGCTGAGCGTGATCACCGCGGCCACCGTGCCCGCTGCCAGGCCCAACAGCAGCGCGAGGCCCAGCACCCACCACACGGACACGGGTGCCGGACGCTCGTCAGCAATTGGGACATGTGCGACAAATCCGGCATTAGTGCTGGTCGCCTGCGCTCTCAGGGCGTCGGTCACCAAGCGCTCCGGATCGTCCGCCATGCACCCCGCCCTAGTCCTTGACCCACTCGCCCCCGGCCAACACGTCCTTCGGCTTCAATTCTGCATCCAGCACGACGAGGTCGGCCGCACAGCCCGCCTGGACCTTGCCGGTGTCGAGCCCGAGCAGCTCGGCGCCGCGGGTCGCCGTGGCGTAGGCGGCCTCCACGAGCGTCAGCCCGCAGGAGTTGACGGCGTTGCGGAACGCCACGTCCATCGTCAGCGTGCTGCCGGCCAGCGCGGCGCCGCCCGCCAGCGTCGGCACGCCGTCGACGACGCGCACTTCCAGGCCGCCGACGTCGTACACGCCGTCGCCGACACCGGCCGCCGCGATGGCGTCGGTGATCAGGACCGTGCGCTTGAGGCCGGCGTGGCGCGCGGCGAGGCGGACCGACGTCGGGTGCAGGTGCACGAGGTCGCAGATGAGCTCGACGGTGACGCGTTCGTCGTCCAGCAGCGCGCCGATCGGGCCGGGTTCGCGGTGGTGCAGCGGCCGCATGCCGTTGAACAGGTGCGTGGCCACCGAGGCGCCGGCGTCGACGGCGGGCCGGACCTGCGCCTCCGTGGCGTCGGTGTGGCCGATGGCGGCGATGACGTCGTTGTCGACGAGCTGCCGCACGGCCTGGACCGCGCCCTCCAGCTCGGGTGCGACGGTGATCATGCGGACGGTGCCCTTGCCCGCGTCGAGCAGCTTCGTCACCGAGGTCTGCTCCGGCGGGCACAGGATCGCCGGGTCGTGCGCGCCGCAGCGGGCGGCGGACAGGAACGGGCCCTCCAGGTGGATGCCCGCGACGACGCCCTCCTGGACCAGCTCGGCCAGCGCGGACACCTGGTCGGCCAGCTCCGGCACCGGCCGCGAGACCAGCGAGGCCAGCAGCGTCGTGGTGCCGTGCCTGCGGTGCGCGGCGGCCGCCTTGCGGATCTTCACCGGGTCGCTGCTGGTGAACGCGTCGCCGCCACCGCCGTGGCAGTGGATGTCGACGAACCCCGGCACGATCGTGCCCCCGCCGACGTCGGTCGTCGGTCCGTCGGGCGCGGCGCCCTGACCGACCGCGGCGATCCGGCCGTCGCGGACGCTCACCCACCCGTTCTCGAGCACCCCGTCCGGCGTGACGACCCGACCACCGGTCAGGGTCACGTCGACAGGTCCACCCCACGTGCTCATCACGCCTCCAGCGTGTCGATGGCCAGCAGCGCCGCGCCGAGGAAGCCCGCCTCGTCGCCGAGCGCCGCGAGCCGCAGCTCCGGTCGGCGCTGGAAGGCGATCAGCCCGTCCAGCCTTTCCCTCACCGGCTCCACCAGCAGGTCTCCTGCGAGTGCGAGCCCACCGCCGAGCACGACGGCCTCGGGACCGAGCAGCGTCGCCAGCACCAGGATCCCCCTGGCCAGCGCGTCCACGGCCTCGTGCCAGACGGCCACGGCGTCCTGCTCCCCGTCGCGCACCCTCCGTGCGACCTCGGCGGCGCCGTTGACGGGGGTGCCGGTACGTGCGGTGTACCGGCGGGCGATCGCCGCGGAGGACGCCACCGTCTCCACGCAGCCGATCTGGCCACAGGCGCACGGTTCGCCGTGGCCCACGTCCACGTGGCCGATCTCGCCGGCGAAGCCGCCGGCGCTGAAGATCTTGCCGTCGAGCAGCAGCGCACCGGCGATCCCCGTGCCGATGGGCATGATCACGGCGTTGCGCAGGTCCTTCGCGGCGCCCATGCGGCACTCGGCCAGGCCCGCGGCGCGCACGTCGTGGCCGAACGCGGTCGGCACGCCGAGCCGTTCGGTGAGGACGGTGCTGAACGGGAACCGGCTCCACGGCAGGTTGGCCGTGTACACGCCGACGCCGCCGGCCTCGTCCACGATGCCCGGCGCCACGACTCCCACGGCGTCGATCTCGTGCTCGGAGGCGCCGCCGAGCTCCGCGACGAGCTCGGCGATCACGTCGAGCAGGGGCTCCAGCTCGGTCGGCGTCGCCCTGCGCGCGTGCTTCTGCGCCGCCACCTCGTCCGAGGTACCGGTGACCAGAGCCGCCTTGGTTTCGGTGCCACCGATGTCGACGGCGACCACGTGTCTGCGTGCCACGGGGACTGATCCTGCGGCATGGGAGGGCTATTGGTCTATACCAAGCACCGGATTGGGCGCGCGTTCCCGCGCGCTGAAACCGCCCGCATCGGGCAAAACGGCGTCAACTGCGGAAACTGTGAAGTTCGCTGCCTGTCGCGGTCAGCCGGCCATGATCTTCTGCAGGGCGTCGAGGGCGCGGGACGCCGTCGACTTCACGGTGCCCTTCGAGATGCCGGTGGCCTCGGCGATCTCGGCCTCGGACAGGTCGCCGTAGTAGCGCAGCACGAGCACCTCGCGCTGGCGCGGCGGCAGCTGCTGCAACGCCTTGACCACGGCCTGGTGCTCCGCGGTCAGCATGGCGAGCGACTCGGCCGAGCGCGCGTTCGCCACGTGCGGCGGTGTGTAGTCGCGGGCGGTCTTGCGGCGGCGCAGCACGCTGCGCGAGCCGTTGACCACGGCGGTGCGGAGGTAGCCCACGGCGGCCTGTGCGTCGCGCAGGCCCTTCCAGTTGCGGTGCAGACCGGTGAAGGCCTCCTGCACCACGTCCTCGGCTGTCGCGGGTTCGTCCACGAGCAGCAGCGCGAGCCTGATGAGACGCATGCGGTGCTGCTTGTACAGGTCTTCGAGCGTGAGCGGCCCTGTGGGAGGTCCTGCGACGCCGTCCTTGATTCGCAGGTTGGTCAGGGTGTCCTGCACGGTGCGCGGTGTTTCGTCGCCAACCACAAGGTAGGACGGTACCGGTCACCGTCGCTACGGTGGTCGCATGGCCCGCTTTGCAGTCGAATTGGTGTTCGGCCCGGATCGCGAGAAGCGCCTCGCGGTGCGCCCCGAACACCGCGAGTACATCGCCTCCCTCGCCGAGAGGGGCGTGATCCTGGCATCAGGTCCCTACGCGGACGACGCCGGCGCGTTGATCATCTACGAGGCGGAGGACGAGGCGGCGGTGAAGGAGATCATCGCCGCCGACCCGTACACGCCCGCGGGCGTCGCGGAGTGGACGATCCGCGAGTGGACCCCGCTGATGGGCCCCTGGATCCAGTGACGTGGCCGCGCCTCCGGCGCGGCGGCGAGTTCGTCCTGAAGCCGGTCGTCCGGCACGAACTCGCAAATCAGCGGTCCGCTGCCCGCCCACCCGGCCCGACCAGCCCCGACGTGTCGTTCGCCGCCATCTGCCGGTCGGCGTCGGCCACCTCTTTCGCGGACTGGCGGTCCACGACCACTGGCGTGAACGCGCGGAAGTACTTCACCGCGCCGACCCAGCCGGGGACGTGGACCGCCTTCGCGCGCTTCTCGATGCCCTTGACCACGGCCCTGCCGACGTTGCGGACCGGGTACTTCTTGCTCGCGAGCCCCGGCATGCCCTGGCGCAGCTTTCCGAACACGGGGTGCTCGTCGGCGCTGTTGACCATGTCCGTGGCGATCCACGAGAAGTAGGCCGTGCCGACGCCGACGCCCAGGTGCCTGACCTCGGCGCGCAGGCTGTCCGCGAACGCCTCGCTGCCCGCCTTCGCCGCCGAGTAGGCCGCGTTGCCGGGGATGTGGACGATCGCCGCGAGCGACGACACGACCAGGCAGTAACCGCGGCTCTTGATGAGGTGCGGCAGTGCAGTGCGAACCGTGCGCCACACTCCGAGCAGGTTGACCTCGATGACCCGTTCGAACGCCTTCGGGTCCATCGACCGCACGAACCCGGTGGCCGCGATGCCCGCGTTCGCGACCACGACGTCGATGCCGCCGAAGTGCTCGGCGACCTCGTTCGTGACGCGTTCGAGCACGTCCCAGTCGGTGACGTCGGCTTCCCACGCCTTGCCGCCGGTCTGCCGCGCCACCTCGTCGAGCTGGGCTTTCTCCAGCCCGACGAGCGCGAGACGTGCCCCGCGCGCGGCCAGCTGCCTCGCCACCTCGGCGCCGATGCCCCTGGCCGCGCCGGTGATCAGTACCACCTTGCCCGTGACGTCCATGCCGTCACGGTAACGCAACCTACTCCCGGTAAGCTACTGGCAAGTTAAATTGCGCTGAGCCGGTTCACCTCGTCCTCGGAGAGTTCGAGCGTGAGCACCGGCGTGAGGTCGTTGAGCTGCTCCAACGTCCGTGCGGACGCGATCGGCGCGGCCACCGTCGGCTGCTGCGCGAGCCACGCGAGGGCGACCGCGGCCACCGTCGTCGCGTGCGTCTCGGCCAGCTCGTCGAGCACTTCGAGGACCTCGAGCCCGTGCTCGTCGAGGTGCTGCGAGGCCGCGCCGGCCCTGGCGCTCTCGACGGCGACACCCGGCCGGTACTTGCCGGTCAGGAAGCCCTTGGCGAGCGAGAAGTAGGGCACCGTGGCCAGCCCGTGCTCAGCCACCGCCTGCTGCAGCGGCCCCTCGAACTTGTCGCGGCTGACCAGGTTGTACTCGGGCTGCAACGCCACGAACTTCGCGAAGCCCTCGCGTTCCTGGATCTCCAGCGCCCGCGTCAGCCGCTCGGCGGAGAAGTTGGACGCGGCGACGTACCGGACCTTGCCCTGCTTCACCAGCTCGTCGTAGGCGGCGAGCGTCTCCTCGAGCGGCGTGTCCTGGTCGTCGAGGTGGTTGTAGTAGAGGTCGATGTGGTCGACGCCGAGCCGCTTCAGCGACCGCTCCGCGCTGGTGAGGATCGTGTCGCGCTTCTGGTTCTTGAAGCCGGCCAGCATGCCGACCTTGGTGGCGATGACGAGCCGGTCGCGGTCGGATCGCCCGGCCAGCCACCTGCCGATGATCGTCTCGGACTCGCCGCCGGAGTTGCCCTCCGCCCAGGCCGAGTAGACGTCGGCGGTGTCGACGAAGTTGCCGCCGGCCGCCACGAAGGCGTCGAGCACGGCGATCGACTGGGCCTCGTCGGCGGTCCAGCCGAACACGTTGCCGCCCAGGCAGAGCCGGGACACGGTCAGGTCTGTGGTGCTCAAGATCCCCATGGCCGAACGGTAGTTCGTCGCGGGCGGGGAGACACGACGGCGGGCGCGGCCGGCCCGCGGGAGGACGGCCGGCCCGGCACGTCGGTCAGGGCGTGACCTCGACGCCCTTCCAGAACGCGACCCGTCCCTTGATCTGCGCCGCGGCTTCCTTCGGCTCGGCGTAGTACCAGGCCGCGTCGCGGTTCTCCGCGCCGTCGACCTGCAGGGAGAAGTAGTTCGCGGTGCCCTTCCACGGGCAGACCGTGGTGTAGTCGGACGCCTTCAGCACGTCCGGGTCCACGGAGTCGAGAGGGAAGTAGTGGTTGCTTTCGACGATCACCGTGTCGTCGCTCGAAGCGATGACCTTGCCGTTCCACCGTGCGGTTGCCATGTCATCCACTATGCCCCCACGCTCGGGGCGTGACGACTTTCGGAACTTTCGGCGTGTGGGGCTCGGAGCAGAACTGGTCGGTGGAGGAGGTCTCGGAGCTCGAACGGCTGGGCTTCGGCGCGTTCTGGCTGGGTGGGTCGCCGCCTGCGGACCTGGAGTTCGCGGAGCGCCTGCTGCGGGCGACCGGGTCGCTGACCGTCGCCACCGGCATCGTGAACGTCTGGCAGTCCGAGCCGGAGGAGCTCGCCCGCTCGTTCGAGCGCATCGGCGGCGACCGGCTGGTGCTGGGCGTCGGGGCCGGGCACCGGCAGCTCGACCAGGCCTACGAGAAGCCCTACGTCAAGCTCACGGACTACCTCGACCGGCTCGACGTGCCCCGCGACAGGATCGTCCTGGCCGCGCTCGGGCCGCGAGTTCTCCGGCTCGCCGCCGAACGGACCGCGGGCGCGCACCCGTACCTCGTCCCCGTCCGGCACACGGCCGACGCTCGCGAGATCCTCGGGCCGGACAAGCTCCTCGCGCCCGAAGTCACCGTCGTGGTCGAGGAGGACGCCGACCAGGCGCGGCGGATCGCGCGCGAGAAGCTGGCACTCTACTTCGGGCTCACCAACTACACGAGCAACTGGTTGCGCTGGGGTTTCACCGAGGACGACATCGCGGACCACGGCTCCGACGACTTGATCGATGCACTCGTACCGCACGGTAACCCCGGCCAGGTGGCGGAGAAGCTGCGCGCCCACCTGGACGCGGGCGCCGACCACGTGGCCATCCAGTCCCTGAACGGGCACTATGCCGAGCTGGCCACCGCGTTGGGGTTGTGACCCGGCCTCGTAGGATGCGGTCGACACCCGTCAGGGCGCCTGAGGAGGACCACCGATGCCCATCGCAACTCCCGAGGTCTACGCGGAGATGCTGGACCGGGCCAAGGCGAACGAGTTCGCCTACCCCGCCATCAACGTCACGTCGTCGGAGACGCTCAACGCGGCTCTGCGCGGCTTCGCCGAGGCTGAGAGCGACGGCATCATCCAGGTCTCGACCGGCGGTGCCGAGTTCGCCTCGGGCACCAAGGTCAAGGACATGGTGACCGGCGCCGTGGCGCTCGCCGAGTACGCGCACGTCGTGGCCGCGAAGTACCCGGTCAACATCGCGCTGCACACGGACCACTGCCCGAAGGACAAGCTCGACGCGTACGTGCGTCCGCTGATCGCGATCAGCCAGGAGCGGGTCGACAAGGGCGGCAACCCGCTCTTCCAGTCGCACATGTGGGACGGTTCCGCCGTGCCGCTGGAGGAGAACCTCCAGATCGCGTCCGAGCTGCTCGACCTCTCAGCCAAGGCGAAGCTCGTCCTCGAGATCGAGGTCGGCGTCGTCGGTGGCGAGGAGGACGGCGTCGACAACGAGATCAACGACAAGCTCTACACGACGCCAGAGGACTACCTGAAGACCGTCGAGGCGCTCGGCGCCGGTGAGAAGGGCCGCTACCTCCTCGCCGCGACGTTCGGCAACGTGCACGGCGTCTACAAGCCGGGCAACGTCAAGCTGCGCCCGGAGATCCTCAAGCAGGGCCAGGACGTCGTGGCGGAGAAGCTCGGCCTCGCGGCCGGCTCGAAGCCGTTCGACCTGGTCTTCCACGGCGGCTCCGGCTCGCTGCTCGAGGAGATCCACGAGGCCGTGTCGTACGGCGTCATCAAGATGAACATCGACACGGACACGCAGTACGCGTTCACCCGTCCGATCGCGGCGCACATGTTCGCGAACTACGACGGCGTGCTGAAGATCGACGGCGAGGTCGGCAACAAGAAGGCCTACGACCCGCGCAGCTACCTCAAGGCCGCCGAGCAGGCCATGGCCGCCCGCATCGCCTCGGCGTGCGAGCACCTCAAGTCGTCGGGCCGCATGATCGCGGGCTGACGCACCGGATGACGAAGGCCCCGGCGAGCTCGCCGGGGCCTTTTCGTGTCAGCGGAACGCCTCGACGTGGCGCCCCACCCAGTCGGCGAACGTGCGCGGGGCGCGCCCGAGGACCTTCTCGACGTCCGGGCTCACCGCCAGCTCGTCCGCGGTCGGCGAGCCGATGATGTCCAGGGTGTCGTCCGCTAGCTCGCCCGGCATCAGCTGTTCCATGCCGGCCTTGGCCTCGGCGCGGGTGAGCTCGTGGAACCGCACGGGCTCGCCGAGCGCGTCCGCGATCGCCTGCGTCTGCTGCCGCGGCGTGACCACCTCCGGCCCGGTGAGCTCGAGGACGCCGTTCCTGTCGCTGAGCAGGGCGGTGGCCGCGACCTCGGCGATGTCCGCCGGGTCGATCACCGGCACGCCGGTGTCGCCGAACGGCGCGGCGACGGTCCGCCGGGTGCGGACCGACTCCGCCCACCACAGCGCGTTGGACGCGAACCCGCCGGGACGCAGGACCGCCCAGTCGACCCCGGACTCGCGCAGCGCGTCCTCCAGCCCGCGCAGCTCGACCCGCGTCGTGCCGAACGGCCTGGTCCGCACGCCCAGCGAGGACAGCAGCACCACCCGGCCCACCCCGTGCGCGACGGCCCGTTCGACGAGGTGGACGGGACTGGCCCCCACGGCGTGCAGGTCTCCGGACAGCAGCAGGAACAACGCCTTCGCGCCCTCCAGCGGGACGGTGTCCGGCCGGGAGAGGTCGGCCCGGACGTGCCGCACGCCCTGCGGCACCTCGGCGTCGTTGCGCGACACGGCCACCACCTGCTCGCCCGCCTCGGCCAGCGCCCTCGTCAGCGGTCGCCCGATGTTCCCGGTCGCACCGGTCACCACGATCATGAACAGCTCCTTCGTCGTTGTGGGCACGACGCTAGGAACCGGGCTTACGTTTCGTAAGGACGTACCTGGAGGTAAGCTCCGGACATGGCGGTCGGAAAACAGTTCACGCTGGCCGGTGCGTCAGGGCGGTATGAGGTGTTTCACACCACCTGCCCCGCGCGCGAGATGGTCGACCACGTCACCAGCCGCTGGGGCATCTGGGTGCTGATCTCCCTGCAGACCAACGACCTCAGGTTCTTCGAGCTGCGCGAGAGCATCGTCGGCATCAGCGAGAAGATGCTGTCCCAGACGTTGCGCGGGCTCGTCGCCGACGGCCTGGTCTGGCGCAGGGTGGAGCCGACGACCCCGCCCCAGGTCACCTACGGGTTGACCGAGTTCGGGCGGGACGTCGGCGAGCCGCTGACCGATCTGTTCGACCGGATCACCAGCAGGTTGTCAGCCCAGTTCGAGTCGTGACGCGATCAGCCGCGCCTCCGGCCGGTGGATCATCATGTCCCCGACCGTCCACAGCACCGCCAGCAGCACGGCCGTGACCGCCGCCGAGGCGAACGCGATCGGCGGACCCCACAGGTACTCCTGCTGGAACCAGATGCCGACGTAGCCGACCGTCGTGACCGCGGCCGAGCCCAGCACGGCCGCGGCCGGCGTGGGCATCTTCACCGCGTGCGCCGCGTCGATCGCGAGCCCCACGAGGACCAGGAACAGCGGCACGGCGGACTTCGGGAAGTCGATGCCCGAGAGCAACGGCCAGATCAGGCACCGGTACGCGACATAACCGCCCACCACGGCGGTCGCGGCCCACGGCCTGTCGATCGTGCGCCGCGCGATGACCAGCACGATCGCCGCCGCGACGAGACCCCACACCGGGTAGACCCAGTCCGCGATCGGCAGCGCGAAGTGCACGACCGCCTCCCGCCCGACCGGCACGCCGAGCTGGTCGGCGGCGAACTGGAGCAGGATCGGCTCGGCCTCGGGCCTGCCGTTGTCGTAGGCCTGCAACGCGCGCACGCCGTACTCCTGGTGCTGGTTGGGGAACCAGACGTTCTCCAGGAAGAAGAACCACAGCGCGACGAGACCGAACGTCCGTGCGTTGCCCTCGGGGAAGTACTTCATCCACCCGCGGATCGCACCGGCGAGCATCACGGCGGTGCCGAGGTACAGCAGCGCGTGTGAACCACTCCACGACGTGATGTCGAGCCCGTTGATGCGGTGGTTGATGACGTCGATCGGCAGTGCGACGAGGAAGATCCCGCAGCCGATCTGCATGAGCCGCAACGTCAGCTTATCGACGCCGTACCCGGTGAACGTGTGGAACAGCGTCAACGCCACCACGATGACCGTGCCGACCGTGTTGATCAGATGCGGCGGCGCCAGGTCGTCGCGCAGCCACTTGAAGTGCCACGAGACGTCCCACGACGAGCCGATCAGCTTGAGGAGCAGTCCGACGAGCCACAGCCGGTAGAGCTGCTTCGTGAGCGACGCCGGTGTCTCCCTGCCCGGAACGCCCCGCTCCCAGTACTGGTCCCGGAACTGCCTTGCCCCCTGAATCATCCGCACATCATGAGCCGCCGTTCATTGATCATGTAGCGGAATCCACCCTGGTTTTACCCTGATGTTTCCAATTCGTGTGCTCGTGCGGGTGAACGGCGTTGATCTGAACGGCGCAGCCGGGCATCATGCACGGCCATGGGCAGGAAGTTGGTCGCGGCCGTGATCGTCACCGCGTTGGCGCTGGGTGTTGTGGCCACGGTCATGACGGTCTTCATCTCCTAGTGCGGCACGATGGGCCGCATGGTTGAGAACCTGCTCGGGCCCGAGCCGACCCGTCTTCCCGACCGTCCCGAGGCGCAGGCCGCCGCGGACGGTGGCACCGACCCCGCCAAGATCGTGCGGGCTTATCCGGACTTCTCCGAGGCTTGGGCGTTGCTGGCCGAGCGCTCGTTGCACGCGGGTGACCCGGTTGCCGCCTATGCGTATGCCCGTACCGGGTACCACCGGGGGCTGGACCAGCTGCGGCGGTCCGGGTGGAAGGGGTTCGGGCCCGTGCCGTGGGACCACCGGCCCAACCAGGGGTTCCTGCGCGCACTGGCGGCACTCGCCCGTGCCGCGCGCGAGATCGGCGAGGGGGAGGAGTGGGAGCGCTGCAGCACGTTCCTGGCCGACTCCGACCCGAAGGCCCCTGCCGCACTCGGCCTGGTCTGACCTGAGGTGGGTGCTGTCCGTGACGCTGTCGGGAGTGGGCTGACGCGGTGGCGTGCGGCCGCGTTGCCGATCGTCCAATGTGCACTGTCCGCTGGGCTGGCGTGGGTCTTCGCCACTCTCGTGATCGGGCACCAGCACCCGTTCTTCGCGCCGATCGCCGCCGTCGTCTGTCTCGGCGTCTCGCTGGGGCAGCGGCTGCGGCGGGTCGGTGAGCTTGTCGTCGGCGTGTCCGTCGGGGTGGGGGTCGGGGACGCGCTGATCGGGTGGATCGGTAGTGGGCCGTGGCAGATCGCGCTGGTCGTGGCGTTGGCGATGTCCACTGCCGTGTTGCTCGACGGTGGCACGGTCATCGCGTTGCAGGCCGGGAGCAGTGCGGTGCTGGTGGCCACGTTGCTGCCGCCCAGTGCCGGCGGCGGGTTCGACCGGATGATCGACGCGCTCACCGGTGGGCTGGTGGGGCTCGCCGTCGCGGCGCTCATTCCCGCCAACCCCATCATGGTGGCGCAGCGGCAGCTCAAGGCGTTGACGAACACGCTCAGCGGCGCGTTGAGAAACCTCGCCGCGGCGCTCGACGAGAAGGACTCGGTCAAGGCCGCCGGGGTGCTGGCCGAGCTGCGGACCAGCCAGGACGCGATCGACGCCTACCGGTCGGCGTTGCAGACCGGCAGTGAGATCGCGAAGATCGCGCCCATTCGGTGGCGGTCCAAGGACGAGCTCAGCCGGTACCAGACCGCGGCCGGGCCGGTGGACTACGCGATTCGCAACACCCGTGTGCTGGCGCGGCGGACCATGGCGGCGTTGAAGGCGCAGGAGCGGATTCCCGACGGTGTGCCCGAGGTGCTGAAGAGCTACGCGGACGCCGTCGACTGCCTCAGGGGCGAGCTGGAGAAGGGCAGGGAGCCCAGCGGGACGCGGGAGGCCGTGCGGGACGCCGCGCGGGAGCTCACCGCGCGGCGTCTCGGCGGGGACGGGTTCTCGTCCAAGGTCGTGCTCGCGCAGATCCGCAGTGTCGCGGTGGACCTGCTGCAGGCGACGGGGCTGAGCCGGAGCGAGGCGATGGAGGCGTTGCCGCCGCTCAGCCCTCCGGCCGGTTCAGGATCCCCAGCAGCAGGGAGTGCACCTGCTCGTGGTCCTGAGGATCAGCCAGGGCGCACGAACCGCCCGTGATCGCGTACCACTCCTCCGCGCCCTCGTAGCGGACCAGCGCGCGCAGCTTCCCGTCGTCGGAGAGCTCCGTGCACAGCTCGAGGTCGCCGGTGACGACGCCGACCTCGTCGGTCATCACGCCGCCGGGGCCCGCCACGAAGAGCGAGGAGTGGGACGCCATCAGCACCTTCCGAGCATGCCCGTCAGTTCGGTCTTCTCCGCCGAGTTCACGCTGAGGCTCCAGCGGTACTTGGTGTGTACCCACATCTTCGCGTAGGTGCACCAGTACGACGACAGCGGAGGCTTCCACGTCGCCGGGGTCTGGTCGCCCTTCGCCTGGTTCACGTTGTCCGTGACCGCGATCAGCTGCGGGCCGGACAGGTCGTTGGCGAACGACTGGCGCTGCGCCGTGGTCCAGGACGACGCTCCCGACCTCCAGGCGGCCGCCAGGGGCACGACGTGGTCGATGTCGACGTCGGAGGCCGCCGACCACGTCGCGCCGTCGTAGGGCGAGAACCAGGTGCCCGAGGTGGCGGCGCACGACGAGTCGGTCACCACGTTCGAGCCGTCGCGCTTCAGCACGGTCTCGCGGGTGTTGCAGGTACCCGACTGGGTGATCCAGTGGGGGAACTTGTCGCGCGAATAGCCCGTCATCGAGCCGTCCGCGCGCACGGTGAGTCCGGCCAATTCCGACTTGGCCGTGGCGGCGCTGGGGATGTTCGGTGGTGTCGCGAGTGCAGGGGTAACGAAACCAATGGTGAGAGCCACCGCGGTGACCGTGACACCAATGATCCGTTGAACTTTTGACATCATCCCGACCTTCCTCGTTGGAAAGTGATCGGGACCCACCCTCAGTCACGCTCTGGAATTAGGCAATGCCTTCGAGTGACACTCTGTCGAATTACAAGTTGACAGATAGTCCGTCAAGGCAATGGCTAGACGCCTCGAACGAGCCTCAGGTCCTCGGTGTGGCGGTACCAGGTCCACTTGTCGACCGGCCGCGGGTGCCGGTGCCCGTCGAGCACGGCCGTCGTGGGCAGGCAGCCGAGCTGGAACGCGCGCGGCCGGCTCTCCTTGACCTTGGAGCCGAACAGGCGCTTGTTGACGATCCTGACCACGAGCCCGAGGCCGCCCTCGGTGTCGGGCGTGCACTCGATCCGGGACGCCTGGCCGCGCAGCACGTTGTCCGCGTCGCTGTACCCGACGCCACGAACGGGCGAAAGCACGCCGAGTCCCATGAGGACACCGCCGACGTCGTCGCGCACGAGCGGAACGGGATCCACGTCACCGTTGAGGGCGATGTCCAAGGCGCGTTCCTGGTTCGTCGAAAGCCCCCACAGGGCGGCCACCGCGGACTCGCCGGTGGGCACGTAACCCAGTGCGACCGAACCGAGCTTCTCCTTGCGCAGCAACCGGACCGCGACCGCGGCCAGGTCGGCGTCGGTGCCCACGACGACGAGCCGTTCCGCGTCCAGGCGAGGGTCGACGTGGTCCTTGCCGGGGCGAGCGGGGACGACGTGGACGTCGTCACGCTGGGTGATCATTGGCGACTGCGTGTTTCCGCAGGCCAACACGATTCCGTGCACGGTCATCTCCTGGTCTACCCTCGCTTACCGGCGTTCGCTCGAACCAGTCCAAGCGCTTGGAGTTTCACATGCCGGCCGTCGTGCTGATCGGTGCCCAGTGGGGCGATGAGGGCAAGGGGAAGGCCACCGACATCCTCGGTGAGCGTGTCCAGTGGATCGTCCGCTACCAGGGCGGCAACAACGCGGGTCACACCGTGGTCCTCCCGGACGGCCAGAAGTTCGCCCTCCACCTCATCCCGTCGGGCATCCTCACACCCGGTGTGAAGAACGTGATCGGCAACGGTGTCGTGGTCGACCCCGGCGTGCTGCTCGAGGAGCTCGCGGGCCTGGAGGAGAAGAACGTCGACACCAGCAGCCTGCTGATCTCGTCGGACGCGCACTTGATCATGCCGTACCACGTGGCCATCGACAAGGTGACCGAGCGCTACCTGGGCAAGGCGAAGATCGGCACGACCGGTCGCGGCATCGGCCCCGCCTACCAGGACAAGCTCGCCCGCGTCGGCGTCCGCGCGCAGGACCTGCTGGACGAGAAGATCCTGCGACAGAAGGTCGAGGCCGCCCTGGACTTCAAGAACCAGGTGCTGGTCAAGGTCTACAACCGCAAGGCGCTCGACCCCGACCAGGTCGTCGACCAGGTCCTGGAGCGCGGCCAGCACTTCGTGCACCGCATCGCCGACACCCGCCTGCTGCTCAACCAGGCGCTCGACCGCGACGAGATCGTGCTGCTGGAGGGCTCGCAGGGCACCCTGCTCGACGTCGACCACGGCACCTACCCGTTCGTCACCTCGTCGAACCCGACGTCCGGCGGCGCGGCCGTGGGCTCCGGTGTCGGCCCGACGCGGATCAACACCGTGATCGGCATCCTGAAGGCCTACACGACGCGCGTGGGCTCCGGTCCGTTCCCGACCGAGCTGAACGACGACATGGGCGAGTTCCTGCGCAAGCAGGGCGGCGAGTTCGGCGTCACGACGGGCCGTTCGCGGCGCACCGGCTGGTTCGACGCCGTGATCGCCCGCTACGCCTCTCGCGTCAACGGCATCACCGACTACTTCCTCACGAAGCTGGACGTGTTGTCGGGCCTGGAGAAGGTGCCGGTCTGCGTCGGGTACGAAGTGGACGGCCGCCGGGTCGACGAGATGCCGATGACGCAGACCGACGTGCACCACGCCGTCCCGGTGTACGAGGAGCTGCCGGGCTGGTTCGAGGACATCTCCGGCTGCCGTTCGTTCGACGAGCTGCCGGCCAACGCCCGCTCCTACGTCGAGTACCTGGAGAGCATCAGCGGCGCCCGCGTGTCGGCGATCGGCGTCGGCCCCGGCCGCGACCAGACGATCGTCCGCCACGACGTTCTCGGCTGACACCGACTATCTCGAAGTACGACGCGTTTTCACGATTTGGGCGTCGTTGACGAAGGGCCACGGCTCGCCTGTAATTCGGCACCGTGGCCCTTTCGCTTGCTCGGAAACCCGCGGTTCCGGTGCGCTGGATCAGTCCGGTGGCACTGGTTCTGCTGTGGCAACTGGCCAGCTCAACGGGTGTGCTGTCACCCGAGAAACTGGCTTCTCCACTGACTGTCGCGCAGTCCGCCGGTGAGCTCATCGCCGACGGTCAATTGGCCGACGCATTTCTCGTCTCGCTGGGCCGCGTTTTCTTCGGATTCGTCATCGGCGGCCTGGTCGGAGTGGCTCTCGGTCTCGTTTCCGGTCTTTCCCGGTGGGGCGAGACGCTGCTGGACCCGCCTGTCCAGATGCTGCGCACGCTGCCGCACCTCGGCCTGATCCCGCTGTTCATCCTGTGGTTCGGAATCGGCGAGGAACCCAAGCTCGCGCTCGTCGCGGCCGGGGTCGCGTTCCCGCTCTACCTCAACCTGCACTCCGGCATCCGCCAGACCGACCCCGGTCTGGTCGAGGCCGCCCGTGCGCTGGGCTACAGCCGGTACGAGCGGATCGTGCACGTCGTGCTGCCGTCCGCCGTGCCGCAAAGCCTGGTGGGACTGCGGATCGCGCTCGGCACCGCCTGGCTGTCGCTGATCGTCGGCGAGCAGATCAACGCCGACTCCGGCCTCGGCTACCTCATCAACAACGCCCGTGAGTTCCTCCGCACCGACGTCGTGGTCGTCGGCCTCGTGGTCTACGCGCTGCTGGGCCTGTCCACCGACGCGCTGGTGCGCCTGCTGGAGAGGAGGGTGCTGCGATGGCGGGCCCGGTGACCGTACGCGGACTGCGCAAGGCCTTCGGCGCGCGGACCGTTCTGGACGACGTCGACCTGGAGATCGCGCCCGGCGAGTTCGTGGCGCTGCTCGGCCGCAGCGGGTGCGGCAAGTCGACGCTGCTGCGCATCCTCGCGGGCCTCGACCGGGAGGTCACCGGTGAGGCGAGGGTCGCCGGCACGGTGTCCATCGCGTTCCAGCAGCCGCGGCTGCTGCCGTGGCGCAAGGTCTGGCGCAACATCTCGCTCGGCCTGCACCGGCCGGACGGCCGCGAGGTCGCGTTGAAGGCACTGGAAGAGGTGCGGCTCGCCGGCCACGCCGACGCGTGGCCGCTCACGTTGTCCGGCGGTGAGGCGCAACGGGTCTCGCTCGCACGGGCGCTGGTGCGCGAGCCGGACGTGCTGCTGCTCGACGAACCGTTCGGCGCGCTGGACGCGTTGACCAGGCTCGCCATGCACCACCTGGTGGAAGACCTGTGGGCCCGGCACAAGCCGGCCGTCCTGCTCGTCACGCACGACGTCGACGAGGCGTTGCTGCTGGCCGACCGGATCCTCGTGCTCGACGAGGGCCGGATCGTCGCCACGCACCACGTCGACCTGCCCCGCCCGCGCCGCCGGGCCTCCGTTGTGGAGCAACGCACCCGCGTGCTCGCCGACCTGGGAGTGGACGTTGAAGAAGCTGCTTGACCGAAGGCTCCTCGCCCTCCTCACCGCGATCGTCTTCACGACCGGGTGCTCGACGGCCGCCTCCACCGACACGCCCGCGGCCGACGTCGTCCTCAAGGTCGGTGACCAGAAGGGCGGCGCGAAGGCGCTCCTCACGGCCGCCGGGCTGCTGAACGACTTCCCGTACCGGATCGAGTGGTCGACGTTCACGTCCGGCCCGCCGCTGCTGGAGGCCGCGTCCGCCGGCGCGATCGACCTCGGCGGTGTCGGCAACACGCCGCCGATCTTCGCCGCCGCCGCGAACGCCAAGATCGCCGCCGTGGCCGCGTCGAAGGGCGAGGTGGAGGCCGACGCGATCCTCGTGCCGGAGAGCTCGCCGCTGCGGAACGTGACCGACCTCAAGGGCAAGAACATCGCGGTCGCCAAGGGCAGCTCGGCGCACGGCCAGGTGCTGCTCACGTTGCGCGCCAACGGGTTGACCACCAAGGACGTGACGCTGAACTTCCTGCAGCCCAGCGACGCCTACGGCGCCTTCACCCAGGGCAAGGTCGACGCGTGGGCGGTCTGGGACCCCTACACCGCGCAGGCGCAGGCCGAGGCCAAAGCGCGCGTGCTGACCGACGGCCGCGGCAAGGCCAACGGCTACGGCTTCCAGGTCGCCGGCCGCAAGGCGTTGGACGACAAGGGGAAGAATCCGGCGCTCAAGGAGTACCTGGTCCGCTACTACAAGGCCCAGAAGTGGGCCGACACGCACCGCGACGAGTGGGCGAAGGCGTGGGCTGCGGAGACGGGACTCAAGTACGAGGTCGCGCTGGCCGCGGTCAACCGCAACGGCGACCTGCCGGTGAAGATCGACGACGCGCTGATCAGGTCGGAGCAGGAGCTCGCCGACGCGTTCACCGAGGACAAGACGCTGCCGGGCAAGGTCGACTTCGCGAAGTTCGTCGACACGAGGTTCCAGGGAGATCTCGCATGAGCATCACGCTGCACTGGTTCCTGCCGACCTCCGGCGACGGGCGCACGGTCGTGGAGCACTTCCACGCCAACCGCGCGCCGGCCGCCGGTGCCCGCCGCGACCCGGACATCGACTACCTGGCGCAGATCGCCCGCACGGCCGAGCAGGTCGGGTTCACCGGCGTGCTGACGCCGACCGGGACGTGGTGCGAGGACGCGTGGCTGACGACGGCCGCGTTGATCGCGCAGACCAGGACGCTGAAGTTCCTCGTGGCGTTCCGGCCGGGTGTGCTGTCGCCGACGCTCGCGGCGCAGATGGCCTCGACGTACCAGCGGATCTCGCGCGGCCGGTTGCTGCTGAACGTCGTGACCGGCGGTGACTCCGTCGAGCAGCAGCGGTTCGGTGACTGGCTCGACCACGACCAGCGCTACGCGCGCACCGACGAGTTCCTGCAGGTCGTCCGAGGCATCTGGACCGGGGAGCCGTACACGTTCCAGGGCGAGCACTACCGGGTGCAGGGCGCGACGCTGCTGGCCCCGCCGGACCCGGTGCCGCCGATCTACTTCGGTGGCTCGTCGGACGCCGCTCTGCCGGTGGCCGCCGCCCGCGCCGACGTGTACCTGACCTGGGGCGAGCCGCCCGCCGACGTGGCCGCGAAGATCGCGCGGGTGCGAGCGTTGACGGACCGGCCGATCCGGTTCGGCATCCGGCTGCACACGATCAGCCGCGACACCTCGGCGGAGGCGTGGGAGGCGGCCGCGAAGCTGCTCGACGCACTCGACCCGGAGGCGGTGGCGAAGGCCCAGGCCCAGCTCGGCGCGTCGGAGTCCGTTGGCCAGCAACGGATGGTCGCGCTGCACGGCGGTGACCTCAGCCGTGGCGTGAGGGGGCTGGAGATCTACCCGAACCTGTGGGCCGGTGTAGGACTCGTCCGCGGCGGTGCGGGAACGGCGTTGGTCGGGTCGCACTCCGAGGTGGCCGACCTGATCGAGGAGTACCACTCCATCGGCATCGAGGAGTTCGTGCTCTCCGGCTACCCGCACCTGGAGGAGGCCTACTGGTTCGGCGAGGGCGTGCGGCCCCTGCTGAAGCAGCGCGGGCTGCTCGACGGGGACCGCACGCTCTCACTCGCTAGCGCTTGACTTTGGCTTCCACGGCCGTGTCGGGGTTGTCCGCGAACACGCCGTCGATGCCCTGCTCGAAGAACAGGTCGTACTCCTCGAAGGCCCGGCCGTACGCGGCCGGGTCGGTCGAGGACCGGAGGTCGGCCGGCAGGAACGAGTTCTCGTTGCGGAACGTCCACGAGTGCACGACCAGGCCGACCCTGTGCGCGTCCTTCACGACGGTGGTCGGCGCCTTGAGGAACCCGTTGGCGTCCCGCGGGATGATGATGTCCTTGGTGAGGCCGACGCCGTCCGCGTACGAACGCACCTCCCGCAGACCGGCCGGGGTGACCAGGTCGGCGTAGGTGCGCTTGTCCCCCGCCGCCACGAAGTCGTACGGCGCGCCGGACCCGTTGACGAGCTGCACGATCGGCACCCGCAGCGACTTGTTCAGCTGCTTGAGGTTCGCGACCTCGAACGACTGCACGTAGACCTTGGCACTGCCGCGGTTGAGCCCGTTGCGGTTGAGCGCGTCGACGAGCTTCGGCTCCAGCGCGAGACCGATCGACTGGAAGTACGTCGGGTGCTTGGTCTCGGGGTAGATGCCGATCTCGCGGTGCAGCTCGCGGGACAGGCGCTTCGAGAGGTCGATGACCTCCTGGAAGGTCGGGATCTCGAAGCGGCCGTCGTAGAGGGTGTTGCGCGGGCGGATCGCCGGGATGCGTTCCTTGGCGCGCAACGTCTTCAGTTCGGCGAGCGTGAAGTCCTCGGTGAACCAGCCGGTGATCGCCACGCCGTCGACCGTCTTGGTGGTCTTGCGCCCGGCGAACTCCGGCTTGGTGTCGACGTTCGTGGTGCCGCCGATCTCGTTCTCGTGCCGGGCGACGAGCTTGCCGTCCTTGGTGGGCACCAGGTCCGGCTCGATGAAGTCGGCACCCATCCGCGCCGCGAGCTCGTACGACGCGAGCGTGTGCTCGGGCCGGTACGCCGACGCGCCGCGGTGCCCGATGACGATCGGGCCCTTGTCGTCGTGTGCCGAAGCGGAGGGCAGGGTTGCCACGACCGCACCCGCGAACACGAGCACCACGGCGGCGAGACCTCTCCGATGCATCGTTCGACCTCCCATTTCGTGTTGGAAGCGCACCCAAGCATCGCAACACGAAAAGCAGGTGAACGGTGACTTACGGCCTCATTCGCGCGACAGTGCCGCCTCCTCCAGGTCCAGTTCGCGCATGACCCGGAACAGCACCTCGTCGTCGATCTCGCCGTTGTCCCTGGCCTTGACGAACTCGTCGCGTTCGGCGGCGAGCATCACCCGCCGCAGCCTGCGGTACGCGGCCGCCGGGCTCTCCTCCTCCTGCCGGCCGAGGCGTTCCCACGCGGCGTTGCCCCGCTGCTCCGCCAGCGACCGCAGCTGGTCGCGCACGTGGTCGGGGGTGTCGTCGATCTCCTCGTCCAGCCTGGTCACCGCTGCCTGCGCCGCCCGGTGCTGGACCTGCGCCTCCGCCAGCGCGTCCTGCCGGGCGTCGTCGCCCGCGTAGCCGATCTTGCCGATCAGCCACGGCAGCGTGGTGCCCTGCAGCAGCAGGGTCGCGATGGTGACCACGAAGGCGCAGAACACGATGACGTCCCTGCCGGGGACCTCCGGCGGGATCGCGGCCGCCGCGGCGAGGGTGACCACGCCGCGCATGCCGGCCCACGCGATCACCGTGAGCTGACCGGTGTGCGGCGGCCGTTCGCGTTCCCGCAGCTTCTTGGACAGCCCGTACGGGATCCAGGCCGCCGGGTACATCCAGACGAACCGCGCGAGGACCGTGGCGACCAGCACGGCACCGGCGCCGAGCAGCAGTCCGGCGTTCAGGTCGGCGCCGTCGACGATCGAGGCCAGCTGCAGGCCGATGAGCGCGAAGACGAACGCCTCCAGCAGCGCGTCCAGCGACCGCCACACGGCCGCGTCCTGCAGTCGGGTCGAGTACTTGCCGCGGGGCGAGTGGTGGCCGATGTACAGGCCCGCGACGACGACGGCGAGGACGCCGGAGACGTGGGCGACCTCCTCGGCGAGGAGGTAGGCGCCGAACGGGACCAGCAGGCCGAGCGCGCTCTCCAGGACGCCTTCGCAGAGCCGTTTGCGCAGGAACCGCACCACCACGCCGACGACCAGGCCGACCGCGATGCCGCCGACGGTGACCAGCAGGAACAACCCGACGCCCTCGGCCGGGTGCATGGCCGTGCCCGCGGCGGCGGCCACCGCGACCTTGAACGCCGTCAGCGCCGTGGCGTCGTTGATCAGGCTCTCCCCGACCAGCAACGTCATCGCGCGGCGCTGCAACCCGAGCCTGCGGGCGATCGCGACCGCCGCGACGGCGTCCGGCGGCGCCACCACCGCGCCCAGCACCAGTGCCGCGGCGAACGGCAGGTCGGGGAAGACCAGCGTGGCCGTGACGCCGACGACCAGGGTCGTGAACAGCACCAGCCCGATCGCCAGGAAGCCGATCGGCCGCAGGTTCGCGCGGATGTTGAGGTAGGAGCTGTCGAGCGCGGCGCTGTAGAGCAGCGGCGGCAGCACGACCAGCAGGATCAGGTGCGGGTCGAGCTCGAACTCCGGCACACCCGGTATGAACGAGACCACGAGCCCGACGGCCACCAGCACCAGCGGTGCCGGCCAGTTGAAGCGACGTGCGATCGCCGTGACGACCAGCGCCCCGAGCAGCAGCAGGAGAAGTTCAGGCCCGACCATGCTGCACATTCTGCGTACTGTGGGAAGCCATGACCTGTTCGCACGTCGCAACCCTGCCCCGCCTGGTCGAACCGGACTCGGCGCAGGGCTGCGCCGACTGCCTCGCCGAGGGCCGGCGCAACTGGGCCCACCTGCGGATGTGCCTGTCCTGCGGGCACGTGGCGTGCTGCGACTCGAGCCCCTACCGGCACGCGACGGCGCACTTCGGCGCGTCCCAGCATCCGGTCATGCGCTCGTTCGAGCCGGGCGAGGACTGGCGCTGGTGCTATGTGGACAGTGCCGTGGTCTGAAGTCTTTGCACTTCCTTTGGAATGATCCCCTCCTGCTGTGATCGCGACCACAGTACGGTCGGTTCGTGGCCAACCCGGACCTCGCCCGCATCGTCGCGGAGCACGACGAGGAGATGCCGTCGCGTTCGCTCTCACCGCGGTGGGAGCGGGCGCTGTGGATCGCCGGTCTGCTGATCGCGCTCCTCGTGCTGAAGCAGGTGTTCTTCCCGTTCGCCAAGGGGAGCCAGTACTACCTGATCATCTTCCTGGCGGTGACGCTGCCGCTGGTGTTCCTGTCCTACGGCCGCGGGCACACGCCGCCGTGGTGGGATTGGGTGCTGGCGTTCGCGGCGTTCGCCGTCGCCGGGTACCCGCTGTTCGGGGGCTTCGACGAGTTCCTGAACCGGCAGGGGCAGCTGACGCCGCTGGACGTCGTCGCCGGCACGGTGCTGCTGGTGCTGATCCTGGAGGCCTGCCGGCGCACGACCGGGTGGGTGCTCCCAGTGGTGTGCCTGGCGTTCATCGCCTACGCCTACTACGGCGGGTTCCTGCCGCAGACGTGGTCGATCGCGCACTCCGGCGTCGACTTCGCGCAGATCATCAACGGGTTCTTCAACGACTCCAGCGGGTTCTACGGCATCCCGCTGGACGTCGCCGCGACCTACATCGTGCTGTTCACGATCTACGGCGCCGTGCTGAACGCGTCCGGCGCGGGCAAGTTCTTCGTCGACGTCAGCTTCGCCGCGTTCCGCAAGTCCCGGACGGCACCCGGCCGCACCGCGGCGACCGCCGGGTTCCTGCTCGGCACGGTGTCCGGGTCCGGCACGGCGACGACCGTGTCGCTGGGTGCCGTGACGTGGCCGATGCTGCAGAAGGCCGGATATCCCAAGGAGAACGCGGGCGGGCTGCTCGCGGCGTCCGGCATCGGCGCGATCCTGTCGCCGCCCACGCTGGGTGCGGCGGCGTTCATTATCGCCGAGTACCTGGAGGTCTCGTACCTGGAGGTGCTGGTCTGGGCGATCATCCCGACGCTGCTCTACTACCTGGGCATCGCACTGGCCGTGGAGGCCGACGCGCGGCGGTTCGGGGCCAGGCCGGTCGACGTGGACGCGCCGCGGTTCCGGGACGTGCTCAAGCTCGGTTGGTACCACTTCCTGTCGCTCGGGATCATCATCGTGTTCCTGGCACTGGACGTCCCGGTTTACAAGGCCGTCGTCTACGCGACCGGGGTGGCGGCGCTGTTCGCGCTGATCAACCACCGGCGTGACTGGGTCCGGCTGATCGCGGACGCGTTGTCGACCGGTGTGCGGTCGGCGTTCCCGGTGATCGCGGTGTGTGCCGCAGCTGGTGTCGTGACCTCGACGATCACGAAGACCGGGCTGGGGCAAGCGCTTGCGTCGTCGTTGGTGGACCTGGCTTCCTCGCTGGCGTCCTCGGAGGTCGCCGTGCTGATGCTGACGGCGGTGTTCGCGGCCGTCGCGGTGTCGGTGCTCGGCCTCGCCGTGCCGGTGACGGCGTCGTTCATCATCTCGTGGGTCGTCATCGGGCCCGCGTTGATCGAGCTGGGCGTCGAGCCGGCCGAGACCGCGATGTTCATCTTCTACTACGCGGTGCTGTCCGAGGTGACGCCGCCGACCGCGCTCGCCGCCGTCGCCGCCGCGGCGCTGACCGGCGGCGACGTGATGAAGACGATGTGGCAGACGTGGAAGTACACGCTGCCGGCGTTCCTCGTGCCGCTGGCGTTCGTGCTGACGGACTCCGGTTCCGCGCTGCTGTTGCGCGGCTCGGTGCTCGACTCGGTGTGGACGTTCGCGGCGTCCGCGCTGGGGGTCGCCGCCCTCGCCGTGCTGACGGGCGGCTGGTTGTTCGGTCCCGCGCGCTGGCCGGAACGCGCGCTGTGCGTGCCGGCGGCGTTGTTCCTGCTCTACCTGCAGCCGTTGACGATCGCCATCGGGGCCGGGTTCCTCGTGGTGGCCGTGGCGGTCCACCTGGTCACCCGTGGGAGGGTTCGTGATGCAGCTGCGTAAGTGCGCGATCGGTGCGGTCGCCTTGGCGCTCGTGGTGTCCGGGTGCGGCGGCAAACGCACGCCCACCACGCCGGACGCGGGCGGAACCCAAGCGTCCTGCGAGTCGTCCGACGGCCGGATCACGATCGCCACCGGCAACTCCGGCGGCGTGTACTTCGTCGTCGGCGGCGGCCTGGCGAAGCTGATCTCCGACAACTCGAAGCTGAAGGCGTCGTCCGCCGAGACCGGCGCGTCCGTGCAGAACATCCAGCAGCTCGTCAGCGGCACGTACGACATCGCGTTCTCGCTGGCCGACACCGCCGCGGACGCCGTGAACGGCACCGGCGCGTTCAACGGCAAGAAGGAGAAGATCGCGGCGCTGACCCGGATCTACCCGAACTACACGCAGGTGCTCGTCCGCGCCGACTCCGGGATCAACTCCGTGGCGGACATGAAGGGCAAGCGGATCTCGACCGGCTCGCCCAAGTCCGGCACCGAGGTCATCGCGGGCAGGCTGCTGAAGTCCGCCGGGCTGAACATCGACTCGGACGTCTCCGCCCAGCGCCTGGACCTCACCAAGACCGCGGACGGCATGAAGGACGGCAGCATCGACGGCTTGATCTGGTCGGGCGGCTTGCCGACGCCGCAGATCACCGACATCACGACGTCGCTGAAGGACCGGGTGAAGTTCGTCGACATCACCCCGCTGCTGCCGGAGATGAAGAAGATCAGCCCGGTCTACGACACCGCGCCGATCCCGGCCGCGACCTACGGCGTCGCCGAGGTGTCCACCATCGTGGTGCCGAACCTGCTGCTCGTGCGCGAGGACTTCGCGGCGAACAACGCCTGCGCGGTGACCAAGCTGATCTTCGACAAGAAGGCTGACCTGGAGAAGGTTCACCCGGCCGTGAAGGACATCGCGAAGGACAAGGCCTCGGCCACCGAGCCCGTCCCGCTGCACCCTGGGGCGAAGCAGGCACTCGGCTGAACTACGCTCAGGCATCGTGCGCGTCCTGGTCATCGGGTCTGGAGCCCGTGAGCATGCCCTTGTCCTCGCGTTGTCACGCGACCCGCAGCTGACAGCTTTGGCGTGCGCGCCGGGCAACGCGGGAATCGCGGGACACGCCGAGATCCACGGCGTCGACGTCGCCGATGCCTCGGCGGTCGCCACCCTCGCGAAGGAGTGGAAGGCCGACCTCGTCGTCATCGGCCCCGAACAACCCCTGGTCGTCGGGGCCGCTGACGCCGTCCGCGAGCTCGGCATCCCGTGCTTCGGCCCTTCGCGCGCGGCTGCCTGCATCGAGGGCTCGAAGGCGTTCGCCAAGGACGTCATGAACGCCGCGGGGGTGCCGACCGCCCACAGCGAGGTCGTGGACAACCCGGCTCGCCTCGACTCCGCCCTGGGGCGGTTCGGGCCGACGTGGGTCGTGAAGGACGACGGCCTGGCCGCCGGCAAGGGCGTCGTGGTGACGTCCGACCTGGCCGCCGCCCGCGCGCACGCGATGACGTTGCTCGACGGCGGCCACCCCGTGCTGCTGGAGTCCTTCCTGGACGGCCCCGAGGTGTCGCTGTTCTGCGTCACCGACGGTGTCTCGGTCGTGCCGTTGATCCCCGCGCAGGACTTCAAGCGCGTGGGCGACGGCGACGCCGGTCCGAACACCGGCGGCATGGGTGCGTACGCGCCGCTGCCGTGGGCTCCTGAGGGGCTAGTGGAAGAGATCGTGACGCGGTGCGTGCAGCCGGTCGTCGACGAGCTCCGCGCCCGTGAGACGCCGTTCGTCGGCCTGCTCTACGCGGGTCTGGCGCTGACGTCGAACGGCGTGCAGGTGATCGAGTTCAACTGCCGCTTCGGCGACCCGGAGACCCAGTCCGTGCTGGCGCTGCTGAAGTCGCCGATCTCGTCGCTGTTCCTGGCGGCCGCCACCGGGTCGCTCGGCGAGCTGCCCGCGCTGGAGTGGGAGAACGGCTACGCCGTGACCGTCGTGGTCGCCGCCGAGGGCTACCCGAACCGGCCGCGCACCGGCGACGTGATCACCGGCTCGGAGGCCGAGGGCGTCCTGCACGCCGGCACCCGCCGCCGTGAGGACGGAGCGGTCGTGTCGTCCGGCGGCCGCGTGCTGTCGGTCGTGGGCACCGGCAAGTCGTTGTCGAAGGCCCGTGACCGCGCCTACAAGCGGATCGAGGACATCCACCTCACCGGTTCGCACCACCGTTCGGACATCGCCCTGAAGGCGGTCGACGGCAAGATCACGGTGCCGTGAACCTCCTCGGGTGTCTGCTGGGAGGGGCCGTCGGCGACGCCATGGGCGCGCCGGTCGAGTTCTCGTCGATCGACGTGATCCGGCGCCTGTACGGCCCCGACGGCGTGGTCGACCTCCCGTTGCTGGAGATCACCGACGACACCCAGATGGTCCTCTTCACGCTGGAGGGCCTGCTGCTGGCGCGTCAGCACGGCGTCGACCCGCTGCTGACCGTGCGGGCCGCCTACGCGCGCTGGCTGCACACGCAGGGCGGCCCTCCGGTTCCGGACGACGGCTGGCTGATGTCGGACCGGCGCCTGCACTCGCGGCGCGCGCCGGGCCACACGTGCCTGACCGCGTTGACGCACAACGAGAAGAACAACTCGAAGGGCTGCGGCGGCGTGATGCGCGCAGCCCCCGTCGCGGTGTGGTCCCGCGACGTGCGCGAGGTGTTCGAACTGGCCGTCGGCACGGCCCGCATGACCCACCACCACCCGAGCGGCTACCTGTCGGCCGGTGTGCTGGCGGTGATCGTCCGCGCGTTGTTCGACGGCGCGGACCTGCCCTCAGCCGTGGCGGTGTCCCGCGCGGAGCTCGTCCGCTGGGACGGTCACGAGGAGCAGACCACCCTGCTGGACAAGGTGATGGGCCTCGGTCCGCTGACCCCCGAGGAGATCGAGTCGTCGCTCGGCGGCGGCTGGGTGGGCGAGGAGGCCCTGGCCATCGGCCTGCACGCCGCCCTGGTCGGTTCCGACTTCGCCTCCGCCGTGCGCCTCGCCGTGAACCACTCGGGCGACAGCGACTCGACGGGGTCGATCTGCGGCAACATCCTGGGCGCCCGGGACGGTGCCGGCGTGGTTCCTGCTTCGTGGCTCTCGGTCCTGGAACTGCGCGACGTGACCGAACGCCTCGCGCTCAGCTGGTGACCGGAATCCACAACTCCGCTCGCGCCGTGTCGCCGTCGATCTCCGTGCGCAGCATCGACGGCCCTTCGACGCTCTGGTAGCTGTTCGACGGGAACCACTGCGTGTAGACGTCCCGCCACATGTACTGGATCGTCTCCGGATACGGCCCCTCGGTCGTGAACACCGCCCACGTGTTCTTCGGCACCGTCATGGTCTCCATGTCCTCCGGCGCTTTTTGGCTGGTCACGACCCCCTGGAAGTAGTCGAGCATGCTGCCCTCCTCGACCCCTTCCTGGTTGGACGTGAGCGCCAGCAACCCGCCCGGTTCCCCGTCGCTGAGCTCCTTCATCCGGTTCAGCGCCGGCATCCCGATGCCCTTGACGAACTCGACGATCGCGGGGTTCTGCCCGAGGTGCACCAACGGCACCCGCGTCCCCCTGCCGACGACGTGGAACTCGTCCTTCTCCACGATCCGGTACTCCATGCTCGTACTCCCCTCGACAACCAGCCTGAACGTGAGAATCTGCTGTGACTGCAACGGTTTCCTCTTGCTCCGCGCCTCCTGCGGGCCGATCCCGTGCATGGCCCTGAACGCCCGCGCGAAGGCCTCGTTGGACCCGTAACCCCACCTGACCGCGATGTCGAGCAACGAGTCCTGTCCACTGAGGACCTCGTTCGCCGCCCTGGTGAGCCTCCTGCGCCGGACGTACTCGCTGAGCGGCAGCCCGGCCAGCGCGCTGAACATGCGCCTGAAGTGGTACTCACCGGTGCCCGCGATCCGGGCGAGCACCGCGACGTCGACCTCGCCGTCGAGATCGGTCTCGATGCGGGCCATGGCCTCGTTGAGTCGTTCCAGCACGTGCCCAACGCTAGGGGCCGGGCCCGTCCGGCACCCGACTTCCTGTGCCCGGTCCGATCGCCCCGGGGTGACGTGGAACCGACGACGGGTGGACTTCGTCCAACCACAGGTCCGCATCACGCAGGCGTTGGTAACCTGCGAAGTGGGACCGAACCGTTACCGACCGTACGGGGGTAGGACGTCGTGACACAGGAGAACGCGGGGGCGGATGCCGTTCTCGGTGCCGCCGCGGGACTGGCCGGCGGCGCGGTGGCCGGGGCGATCGGCGCCTTCCAGGCGGCGTCGGCGGTGATGGACAAGCTCGCCGCGGGCCCGTCGACCCAGAAGTTCCACGTCGACAGAGAAACCGTTTTGCAGGCTGGCAAGGTTGTCCACGACCAATGGCTCATCCTGGACCAGGCTTATGAAGATGTCGTACCCAAGCTTCGAATTCCTTCAAAGGGCGACAAGGTCACTGCTGATGTCGTTGAAGCTTGGAACGATCGGCTGGTCTTCCATGACGATTCATATGCCAATCGGATCAAGCAGTACAAGGATGCTTTGAAGAGCTTGTCCGACCAGCTCAAGGCGTCGGCGGAACAATACGGCATCACCGAGGACGAGATCAACGCGACGTTCAGGCCGAAAGATTGATGATGCGCATCTCGAAGCTGGCGTCCGTGATAATCGCCGCAGCTGTCCTCTCGGCCTGTTCGCCGAGCGGTGAGACGGGAACCCCGACTCCCGCTCCGCAGACCAGGACATCTTCCAGCAACAGTTCTGGGAACGAGCTGCCCGCTCGTCCTGCAGCTCTGAAGCTGGACTCAGTGGATACGTGCAAATTGCTCACCCCAGATCAGATGAAGCAGATCCAAGCCGTTGCAACCCGGTCGGTGCAGCTGGACCTGGTTGATGGAGCAAACTCAGCCAGTTGTCACTACAGAGGTGAAGACAGCTTCACCTATACGGTCGGTGCTGTAACTCACGAAGGCGTCTCTTACTGGCTTGGTGACGGTGGCAACGTCAAAACCAAGGTGATCAGCGTTGGCGACTTCGGTGCGGTGGAGATCGAGCTCAAGGGCGGGTCCGGCTTCGACTGCTCGGTTGCTATCGACGTCGCTGACGGTCAGCAGTTGATGGTCAGCTACATCCCGACCTCAGCCAAGGAAAAAGATCAGTCCGTGCTGTGCGGCAAGGCCGAGAAGGCCGCTGGTCTCGCACTCGCAACTCTCAAGACATTGAAGTGAGGGGGAGTGATGTCGGGTTATCGGCAGCTCACTGACTGGAACTTCGACGGCTGGTCCAACCAGGATCTAGCGGCCGAAGTGCAGAAGCTTAACAGCAGCACGGTTACTGCAGAATTCAGTGAGGCATCCGCGGCGCTGCGCGACCTCGCGGGCAAGTTGGACGCTGCTGACTCCGCAGTCCAAGCGGAGCTGCGAAGGCTCTCCATTCACTGGGGCGGTTCAGCTGCAGAAAAAGGGCAGAGCCAGACGAAGGTCGTGGCTGATGATCTGAACGACGGCAGCCAGGCATCACAACAGAACTCCAAGGCGATCACCCAGCAGGGCGAGAGCACCAGCACCGCCCGTTACAGCACGCCGCCGTCGCAGGATCTGCGTGGCGACACCGAGCAGAACTTCGGCGACAAGGTCGCTGGTTTCGTCGGCATCGAGACCGACCACGCTGCCGAGGTCGAGGCTACGAACCGGGCACGTCAGCAGGCCATTGACAGCCTGAACGGATACGTGTCGGGCAGTCAGGGTTCCCTCGACGGGTTCCGCGCACCCAACCAGCCAGCAGACATGGTGGTCAGCAGTGCCGCTGTGACGCCTTCGATGAGTTCTTCGGTCGGTCAGCCGCAGGTCGGCGCGCCCGGAGTCCCCGGCGGACCCGGCTTCACGGGCCTGCCCGGCAGCCCCGGCGCGCCCGGTGTGCCGCTCGGCGCGACGCCCGGCATCACCG